>JAIDRY010000054.1 GCA_029061465.1 Clostridia bacterium | reverse complement strand
ATTGTAATGTCAATACACTTTATGAAAATTTTTAAATAATTTTTTACTTAATTTTTGCTTATTTGTCAAATTTCGTGTTAAAATCCGACATTTTGCACCCTATTTGTCGATTTTGAATTTATCGAAGGCGGGAAGCTTTTTGCCGTTATAGTCACAAAGGCACTGGTTAGCCCATTCGTTGCGGGTGGGCTTTCCGCTTTCGCCTATATAGTCCTGTCCCGCCGGGCTTGCCCAGCAAATGCCGTCGCCGGGTATCCATAACGGTTCCCACCAGTACGCCGCAGATACGCCGTGCTTTTCACAAAGCTCAATAAAGTCATTTGTAAACTTTGCCTGACCTTCGGGAGATACGGGGTATTGCTCGGTAAAGTTGAAGGACGATAAATTGTCCTTGCTTACGACGAGCTGCGCGCCGCCGTGCTCTACCTTTATATAATCTTCAAGCGTGAACGCGTAACCCACTTCCGCGACGATAAGCTCTTTCTTGAATTTTTTGCAAAACTCCACGTTGGCGAAAAACTGCTCGAAAGTGCCGTGCCAGTAGGGATAGTACGAAAAGCCTATCGTGTCGAAGTCCACGCCGCCGTTTTGCATATGCGTGAAAAATTCGTCGTACACCGGTGTGTCGTAACTGCGCTCTAAGTGCAAGACAATTTTTGCCTTCGGGAAAACCTTTCTGCAAGAAGAACAGCCCGCCTTGATAAGCGAAATTAAATTTTCGTAATTGCCGCGCGTGCCGTCGGGGTTTTCGGTAAGTCTGCCCGCGGGCCATAGCATGCCGTTTGTTATCTCGTTGCCGACCTGTATATAATTTAGGTCAATCCCCTCCGCCTTTATTTTATTGAGTACGGACAGGGTGTATTCGCCCACGGTCTTTAAAAGCTCGTCAAAACTAAGTCCTTGCCAGCTTTTTGGTATCATCTGCTTTGCGGGGTCGCACCAGAAGTCGGAATAGTGAATATCGAGCATTATTTTATAGCCCTTGCTTTGGGCGAGGCGGGAAAGCTTTAAAAAGTTATCCAAATCGCAGTTGCCCGCAAGGTACTTTTCGCCCTTCTCACTCTTGGGGTCAACCCAAAGGCGGATACGCATCATATCGACGCCGTTTTTCAAAAACTCGTCCAAGGGGCTTACTTCCCTTTCGCCGTCGAAGTACTTTGCGCCGTGCTCTAATTCTTCAAAATAAGTTGAAACGTCTATGCCGAGCCGCATTAAAATTCACCTCTTTTATGGGGCTGGAATACGGGCGGCTCGTCGTCATCGCCGAAGTCTACAACGCGCTGTTTCATACGCTTGTAGCGGTATTTCGCCGTTTCGTTTAAGGCGCGCACGGTTTTTTCGTCGCCCGTGAACGCACATCTCAGGCAGTAGTATTGCCCCTTTTCTTCGTCGTAAAACATATCCATATCTATGTCGCGCATAAAGCACGAGGGACAGCGGAAGTTTAATTTGCCTTTGTTAGACTGAGCCACGTTTTAAGCCCTCCTTTTCCAAGCGTTTTGGTTGCGGACAGGTGATAGACGGGCGAGAAGGCTATGCCCTCCTCCGCTTTCAGCTCGTCTGCTTCGCCGTACAGCCCTACTTCCGTGCAGACGGCGGGGATTACCGCAAAAGCTTTTTTGCCGTTTTTTACAACCTTTCTGCCGAGGTAGGAATACTTTATCTTCTCTTTATCCACGCCCAACGTCATATCCGTCATATCCGCCTGATACTCCGTCGTGCCGAAAGCGCCCGTGAAATATTCTTCCAAAGTAACCTTTTCACCGTGCAGGTCGTTTAAAATATTACGCTCGGTTATTACCTCGCCTGTGCCCTCGATAAAGGTGAACACGCTTTGGATAACAATGTCTAATCCGTCCAGAGTTACGGTAACGGGCTTAGCCGTTATTTTAACTCCGCCCTCAATCTTTTCGTATTTTGCCATAGTACGGCAAAGACACAAATCCGCCTCCGTACCGTGGTATTTTACCTTGCACGATTTCACCGTGCCCGCGCCCGCATAGTGGGTGAAGTAGCCCGCGCGGTAGTTAATCTGTATTAAATAGGGGTACGACGCGTCGTAAACGTTTTCCGTGCCGATACCAGTCTTTTGGGGTATGCGTGCCGCGTAGGGGCGCAAATCTATCATTGCGCCGCCCTGGTTGAAGTCGAGGCAGGTACGCATATACGGGTCGGCATACCAGAAATACTGTTTGTCGCTTCCGTACAAAATATCCTTCCAAAGCGCGCACTCGGCAGTGGAATAGTCGGGGTGGATTTCGCGGTAGAAATCTGCAAACTCCGCCATAGTCATATCTATCAGCTCGCCGCGCTTTTTAAGCTCGCCGTAATACTTCATTCCGTCCAAATAGGATTTTTCCAGAAGCTCGTAAGGGGCTTCCCATCTGCCGCGCTTGTTGAGCCAGCCCGGGCCTACGAACATCATATTATAGGAATAGCCGTCGTTATACTTGCCCAGATGGCGGTACTGGTCTACGAGGTTATATAAATAAGGATATTCGTAGCTGCCGTTGTCGTCATAGTAAATCATTCCGCGCAGAACGTTCTGGGGGTGCGTGCCGAAGTTTGAGCCGTTGCCGTCGAAACAAGCCATAAGGTCGCGCGACAGGTGAGGAATTGCGACTATGCCGCTGTCGTCCTTCTTATCCTTTGCGGGGCAGTGTGAATTGACTTTGGAAGGTATCCACGGGTTCCAAGGGCCGCCGTCCATGAATGTGTACCAGCTGTTGTTGCAGGTGTGGAAAGCCTTGGGGCCCTCCTCCCAGCAGGTTGCCACGGCGCACTTTACGGTGGGGTATTTGCTCTTTATATAATTTATAGTGAACGCGTCGAGGAAGTAACTGCCCGTAGACTGCGGGTAGAAGCCGAATTTTTTATAGAACAGAGAAAAGCAGTCGTCGACGATTTCCTTTTTGGTCTTTTCGTCGAACATCCAGATACAGAAGTCCTCGGTGTGATACTTCTCTCTAAACTGCTTGCAGGGAAGCCCTAAAAGGCTTAACGCAATTTCGTCGCCGTACTCGTCGTGATGTTTTTTAGCAATTTCAATAATCTCGTCGGAAAACAGCGAGGCGTAGGTTATCTGTATAGTAGTCTTTAATCCGTTGTCGTGCGCAGCTTTTTGCTGAAACAGAAATATGCCAAGCGACTCGTCCTGCACGCCCTTTGCGCCACCCAGCGCCTTTTCCGCATATTCGGGGGATAGCTCGGGACGGTGAATTACGTTTACTACGAATTTGTTGTTCATTTTGTCTCCTTGTCCTGCAATCTGTTATATTTTTCCGCTAAGCATTTAAGCCTTATTAAAAGCTGTTCGTCGAGTTCTCCCTCTTTCAGTCTGAAACTCCAGTTGTCGGGCGAAACGGTCGAGGGGAGATTCATTCTCGAACTGCCGTCAAGTCCTAATAAATCCTGCACGGGAATAATTACCGTGTCCGCAACCGAGGCAAAAGCAAGCTCGACAACGCTGTCCACCACGGCTTTGGGTGTTGAGGTATCGGGGGTGAAACCAAGCCTCTGGCACTGGTCGGTTAAATCATTGACAAAAGTATTTTTCAGTTCGTCGTCCAAATCTACGAAGTACTGCAAGAGGGGCATATTGTCGTGAGTGCCCGTGTAGCATACGAAATTATTATTATAGCGCGAGGGCTTGTGCTCGTTGTCCCAGCTTCCGTCAAAGGCAAATTCCAAAACCTTCATACCGGGGTAACCCACGTCCTTCATAAGCTGAACTACGCCGTCGTCTAAAACGCCCAAATCTTCCGCAACGATATTTTTATCGAGCATATCTTCAAACAGCTTTGCCTTAGGTCCGTCAACCCATTTGCCGTTGCGCGCCGTCAAATCTTTGGGCGGTACGCGCCAGTATCTGTCGAAGCCGCGGAAGTGGTCTATGCGCAAAATATCGTAAAGCTCGAAGCAATCTTCTATGCGCTGTTTCCACCACTTGTAGCCGTCGCCCTTCATCTTTTCCCAGTCGTAAACGGGGTTGCCCCAAAGCTGTCCGTCTTCGGAGAAGCAATCGGGCGGGCAGCCCGCAACGGCGTTGGGTTCGCGGTCGGCGCTCATATCGAAAATCGCGTCGCCGTACTTCCAAACCTCTACGCTGTCGTATGCAAGATAAAGGGGAATATCACCCATCACGCTTATGCCGAGCTTGTTGGCGTACGCTTTTAATTTTTTACACTGCTTTAAAACGATAAACTGCCTGAACTGCCAGAACTCTATTTCGTCTGCGTTTTTCTTTACAAACTTATTGATAACTTTTTCGTCGTAAACGCGGTAGGGCTCTTCCCACTCCGTCCAGGGTCTGTGGTCGAAACGGGCTTTAAGCGCCATAAATACGGAGAAGTCGAAATACTTTCCGTCCTCAATGAAAGCGGCAAATTGCTTGGTCTTTTTAAAGCGCGAATAGGCAAGTCTTAAAAGCTCTATTTTATTGTAGAACTGTTTGCCATAGTCCACCCTTCGCTCGTCATAGCCGAGGTCTGCGCCGTAGACTTCATTCTTTTTGAGCAAGCCGCTCTTCTGCAACAGGCGCAGGTCAATAAAGTAATAGTTGAGCGCGCACGACGAGCACGACTGGTACGGGCTGTCGCCGTAGTTCGTAGGGTTGAGCGGCAGTATCTGCCAGACCGACGCGCCGCAGTCCGCGAGGTAGTCCAAAAACCTGTACGTGCTTTCGCCCATTGTTCCTATGCCCTCCGCCGAAGGAATGGCGGAAACGGGCAGAAGTATTCCGAATTTTCTTTTATTCATAGTTCCCCTCTTTTAGTTTTTCTCACTTTCGTTAAGAAGATAATTTATTAAGCTTTTATAGTCCGAAGTTGCAAAGGTAGCAACCTCTTTTATTTTTTCCAAATCGTCGTCCCTGGGCGAAATATTGCTGTTTATATACGCCGTTGCAAGTCCTGCGCTTTTAGCTCCCAGAACATCCGCACGGAAGTCGTTACCGCAGTATATCGACTGCCCAATGTCTAATCCGTACTTTTTTAAAGCGTGTGTAAAAAAGTCTTTGCACGGCTTTTTTCTGCCGAAGTCGGAGGAAAGCTCTATGCCGTCGAAAAGGTCGTAAAGCTTTAATTTTTTAAGCTCCGGCACGGAGAAGCAAGCCTGCGCGTTCGACACGAGATAAACCTTCGCACCGCTCTTTTTCAACTCAATTAAAAGCTCTTTCGCGCCACCGTAAAGTTTAAGCTTCGAGCGCGAATACTTGCGGAAAGTATAAGCCGCCTTATTCAGCTTTTCCTCGTCCACGTCGGGTGCAAGCTTTTTGAAAACCTCAAAAATATCAGGCTCGAAAAATTCGTCCTCGGAGTTTATTTCTTCACACGCTTTGGAGTAATTCTCCCAAAAGTTTTTATAGCCTAAGCGGGCGAAATATCTTTCGTACCTTTTAATAAACTTTTGCGAGTTTTCGTCCGTGCGCACGTCGACGAGCGTTCCGTACAAATCGAATAAAAAGTTTTTCATTTTCTCCGTGCGGTTTCACTTCCGCTTAATTACAAAGTTAATGAAATAGTATCACATACTTTGCACGCTGTAAATACTTTTTTGAAAATTTTTTAAAATAATACTTGGCGCTTGAAAAGCCGCGCGGGCACTTCCGCACGGCTTTAAAATATTGAATAAATTTATTATGCTTCCACACCCAAGCCCAGCTCGGTATACGTTACTTCCGAGAATATTGCCGAAACTCCTCGCGTTGCGAAAAGGCAGATATAGACGTAATCGTTATCCGTTGCAACGAAATCGAAATCGGTATAGGTGAACGACTTATTATCATACGTTACCACAACCGTCTGGTTGGTCTTTTTAATGGACAGGGTATGAGTTTCGCCCGTTGCGAAAGTACCCGTATTGCCCGAATATTTAAGCGCCGCGTCTTCTCTGCTGAAAATAATATTCGCAGAGTCGCCCTTGCCGACTGCGCCGGCTGCAACGTAGTTGCCGTTAATCGCGGTGTCGTAGGTATCAACGTAAATATCGTCCCTGAGCATAATTCCGAAGCCAGACTGGGTATTAGTTCCCACATAGCCGTCAATCGTAACCTTTGCGCTTATTTCAAAATTCATATTGTGCGCAACCTGTCTGAACGCTGCGGCAAGTCCGTCCTTAGCGCCCTCTATCTTACCCATGTTGCTTGCGTTGGAAGCAACGTTGAACCCGTCGTCGCCGTTCCACTGTGTAACGGTGAAGTTTTCCTTAGTGATTTTGCTCGCTCCGCCGACGTCGCCGAATACCGTGCCGTACCAGCCTTCCGCCGTTACGCCCGTCCATATATTTGACTTTTTAGAAGGAGTGAACGCCTCGTATTCCTTTTCTTTATAATCTCCGTTTATAGCTGCGGCGTAGTCCGCTTCATAAGTAGGTTTAACCAAATCGTCTTTTACGTGCGCACCTAGAGGGTTATCCGACTTTTTCAGTTCGCTTGCAATGTGGTAGGCGTTTACCTTTGCGCCGTACATATTAGTGTGCGTTCCGTCAACGCCCTTTCTCACTCCACCCTTTGCCGCGGTGAATGCGTGATAGTCGGAAGCCTTGTCATAGCCGAGCGCAGTATAGTCCTCTTTGGTAATTGCGGTAAGGTCTATTACGGTAACGGACTTTTCTGCGCCCAAGTCGCGGATAGCCTTTGCGTAGTCGCCGCCGGGGCAAGCCAAACCGTTAGAAGTGGTTGCCGCCGTTGTTATATGAGCACTCGACCCGCTGTAATTGTCGTTTGCGTTGAGCCTTACAATAGGCGTGCAAAGAATAGGCGTTGCGCCTACGTCAAGCGCAAGCTTTATATAATTATCGTAGAGTATCTTTTTGAACGATGCGGTGCGTCCGTCAAACAGAGTGGCGTCGTCGGTTGCAAGGTTGGGATTTGCATACCTTTGCTCCTCCGCCTTTTCGTCGTTATGGCCGAAGCCTATAATGAGATAATCGCCCGATTTAATATTAGTTGACAAAGTAGTATAGTTGCCTTCGGAAAGGAAGCTGTACGAGCTTCTGCCCGACAACGCAAGATTTCTTACCGTAGCGCCGTCGCCAAGGTTGAGAAAGTTTTGAAGCTGCGTGCCGTAGCCGTAGCGGGGCAGATAGTAAGCGTCGGAAAACGAACATACTGTAGAATCGCCGACAAGGTATACCGTAGAATTTGTGAGCGGAGTAGAGGGCTTTACTTCGGGTTTTTCCTCAGGCTTCTCCTCGGGTTTCTCTTCCGGCTTCTGTTCAGGCTTTTCTTCGGGCTTCTGCTCGGGATCTTCCGAACTGGGCGGACCGGGCGGGACCTCGTTTTCGCCGCAGGCAGTAAAGACTGCAGGCATACCGAACACCATTAACGTCGCCATAAACATTGCCAAAAATTTCTTCTTCATTTTCTCCTCCATATATTAAAAAATATATTATCATAAAATATTATATTAATGAAATCGGTTTTGTCAAGAGGCGTATACTACATTTGTTTTTATTGACAAGCCTCTCGGATTTAAATATAATAATTTTTTTAAAGAAAGTTATGAAACTTAGAAATCCGTTTAAAAACTTAACAAAGTTCGAATGGGTGCTGTGGACGTTTTCGCTTGCGGCGATAACCGCTTCTTTCTTCGCCGTAGGAAACACGAATTACGAAACGCTGGCTACTTCACTCCTCGGCGTAACATCGCTTATATTTATGGCGCGGGGCGACGTCTTCGGAATGATTATTATGATTTGCTTTTCGATAATATACGCGGTCGTTTCATTCTTCGCGCACTACTATGGAGAAACCTGCATATACGTGTTTATGCAGCTGCCCTGCGGAGTAACCTCGCTTATCAGCTGGCTTAAAAACCCGAGCGGCAAGGGCGCGGCGGAAGTCAAAATAGGCAAGTTCACGCGCAAGCATCTTGCCGTCTTAATACCGCTTGTCGTAACGGTTACGACCGCGTTCTATTTTATCCTCCGCGCGTTCAATACCGAAAATCTTATAGTCAGCACCTTGTCGGTTGCAACGAGCATAACCGCGCTGTACCTTATGATTTTGAGGTTGCCCGCATACGCGCTTGCCTTTATTCTGAACGATATAGTGCTGATAGTTTTATGGACTATGGCGTGTCTTACTTCTATAAGCTATCTTTCGCTTGCGGTGTGCTTTTCGATATTTCTGATAAACGACGTCTACACTTTCATAAGCTGGATAAAACGCAAGAAAATTCAAAATGCTGAAAGCCAATAAAACGGCTGTCCGCAGATAACGCGGACAGCCGTTTTTTATATTTCTATTAAAAATCCTTTTTCACGCAACAGGTTTTCTATTTCGTCAAGCGTCTGTTCGCTGTCCGCGGAAACCGTGTGATAGTGGTACCCGTCCGTCACGCTCATCAAGGGCTTGGACGCGCACGACACGAGAGAGCGGTAAAGCTCTTCAACGTGCGTTCTGTTATACAAATCCAGCCGAGCGGTAATTCTGCCGTACACCCTGTGGTTGACGAATATATTTTCAACGCGACCGCCCGCGCCTATGATAAGCATACCCTCGTCGACGATTTCTTCAAACGAATGGCGGCATTTCATAACGCGCGACGCCTGTACTTTAGTACTTATAACGTAGCCGCGGTTGGTGGCGGTAACGTCGTAACCGTTAGCGCGTAAAATGGCTATATCCTGAACTATAACCTGACGAGACACGTTAAACCTTTCCGACAAGGCGCTTGCGGGGATAGGGTTTTCGGAATTGCCTATAAGGCTTAGAATTTCACTCCGTCTTTGAGTTGCTTTCATCATTCCTCCACGGGGTGCAGATTTTTAAGGGATAAGTCGAGTATTGGCGCCGAGTGGGTGAGCGCACCGCTTGAAACGTAGTCTACGCCTGCGGATATCACGTTTTTAACGCTCTCTCTGGTAACGTTTCCGCTGCACTCCGTAAGCGCTCTTCCGCCTATCATCTTAACCGCCTTTTTCATATCCTCAACGCTCATATTGTCGAGCATAATTATGTCCGCGCCTGCCTCGACCGCCTCGCGCACGCCGTCGAGCGTTTCCACTTCCACCTCTATTTTTCTCACGAAAGAGGAGTATTCTTTCGCGGCTTTGATTGCTTCGGTAATACCCCCAGCCGCCCCTATATGGTTGTCTTTCAGCAAAACTCCGTCCGAAAGATTGAAGCGGTGATTGTGCCCGCCGCCGCACCTTACGGCGTACTTTTCGAACACGCGCATATTGGGTGTAGTCTTTCTTGTATCGAGAAGTTTCGTCTTACTGCCCGCAAGCAACGAGACCACTTCCGAGGTGTAAGTTGCTATACCGCTCATTCTCTGCAAAAAGTTCAAAGCCGTTCTTTCACCCTGCAAAAGCACGCGTATATCCCCCGTTACATTGGCTATATGTTGGGTTTTACTTACCTTATCGCCGTCTTTTACGTAAAATTCAATTTGCGTATTACCGTCTAAAATTTTAAACACCCGCGCGAAAACTTCAAGTCCGCAGATAACTCCTTCCTGCTTACAGATAAGCTGAACGGTTCCTTTTTTATATCCGCGCATTACCGCGTTGGTTGAGATGTCCTCGGTGGAGATGTCCTCCTTCAAAGCCGCCTTAATAAGGTCGTCCGCGCTTAGCGCCATGGTTACGGGGTCGGTCATTATTTTTTCTCCTTTATCTTTTCCAAGATGAGCTTTTTATAGCTTTCCAAAAGCTGTTCGGGATTAGCATATTTTGCGTCAACCCCCTCATATCCTTCGGGTAATGCGCTTAATTTACTGTAATTTGCGGCAATATCGGCCGCCGCGCGTTCGGCAAACAGCAGACTTTCCAAAAGAGAATTAGAAGCAAGTCTGTTTGCGCCGTGTACTCCGTTGCAACAGGTTTCGCCCACGGCGTATAATCTTTGCATACTCGTGCGCCCGTTCAAATCGCTTTTAACTCCGCCCATAAAATAGTGCTGTGCGGGCACTACGGGGATAGGCTGGGAAAAGACGTCGTACCCTTCCTCTTTGCATCGTTCGACTATTCCGGGGAAATGGTTTTGCACTTCAACCCTGTCGATAGGGCGCATATCGAGCCATACGTGGGGGGTAACGTCCTCTTTCATCTTTTTAAGTATGGCACTCGTTACGACGTCGCGCGGTTGCAATTCGTCGGTAAATCTCTTGAAATTTTTATCGAGAAGGTGCGCACCCTCGCCTCGGACTGATTCGGAAATGAGGAAGCTTCTCTCACCCTGTCTTCCCGTATACAGTGTAGTGGGGTGGATTTGGATATAGTCGATATGCTCCACTTTAACGCCGTGGTTTATGCACACCGCAACTCCGTCGCCCGTTAAAAGACGGAAGTTTGTGGAGTAATCGAACACCCCGCCGATACCGCCGCACGCAAGCACGGTGTAGTCCGCGTAAAGGTTTTTAACCTCACCCGAAAGGTTGTCGAGCGCGACAATTCCTATACACTCGCCGCCGCTGCAAATTAAGTCGAGCATAGTCGTCTGCGGCATAATTTCAACGTTGTCAAGGCGGCTTACGACTGCCATAAGTTTGGACGTAATTTCAAGCCCAGTGCAGTCCTTGTGGAAGCATATTCTGTTTTTGGAATGTCCGCCCTCGCGCGTGGCGGCAAGCGTTCCGTCCGCGTTCCGAGCAAAGTCCACGCCGATATTTAAAAGCCCGTCTATAACGGCGGGGGAAGACTTTATCATACACTCCACCGCCTGCGGGTTGTTCTCGCGGTGCCCCGCATTCATAGTGTCCTCGAAGTAGTCGGCAAAATCTTCCTCGCCCTGCATACGGCAAATGCCGCCCTGCGCAAGATAGCTGTCGCTCTCCTCCGGCGCACCCTTACAGATGATAAGCGCCCTTTTATTTTTCGGCAGATGAAGCGCACAGTTAAGCCCCGCAACTCCGGCACCGACAATTATAACGTCGCAATTATTCTTCAAATTAACCTGCTTTTAAAGCGGTTTCCGCCGCCCTCGTTTTTTAAAATACTTTACACTAAAACTTTACACCTGTCAAGTCATATGTAAAGGTTTTATTCACAAAATTTTGTCTGCTTCGTTTTCGACAATATTATACGTTTTCAACGGTGATAACGGAAGGTTGGAATTAATAATATAAGCGTAAAGGAGAAAGTTATGATAATATCTAAGTTATACGGCAAAAGGGTAGAAAGTACTTCGGGTAAAAAAGGGTACGTACTTTCTGTAAACGGCGGGGCGGGACGGCTTGAATGTATTGCCTGCGCCGATATGGACGAAAATGAATTTACGATAGATTTCAGAGACGTTGTGAGCATAGGCGACAAAATTGTTTACGAGGACAGAACGACGGCAATGAAAAACGCAAAGCCTATAAAAATAGGGCTTGCAAGCTTTGACGACGAGGGCAATTTTTTAGGCACCGTCGAGGACTACAACTTTAACGGCACAAAACTTATAAGCGCAAAAATAGGCAAAAAAAATTACCCCGCAGAAAATCTGGTATGGGGCGACGTAATTATAGTTAAGCGTGAAAAAAGGTTGACGCAAAACGTAGTCAAGGACGGAAAAATTTTATTTAAAAAGGGAACTGCGGTAACCGGCGAGCTTATGGAAAAAGCCGCACAGCACGGCGAATACGTACAGACAAATTTGAAGTCTATATAAAAAAGGCGGGAATTCCTCCCGCCCTTTTTTATACGTTATATTTTGCCATAAGCTTTAACAAAGCGTTGAAATTTTCGTTTAAAATTTCCGCTTCGGTTGGAGTGAGCGCTCCCTTTATCTGCAACACGGCAAGCGTGTTTTTAAGCTTTTCTAATTCCTGCCTGTCCGCTTTGGATAGGTTTTTAGTGAGAAGCTTATCCGTAACCGCTATTGCGTGTTCAAGCCGCACACTATTCTTTGCCGCGGGCGCGGCTGCTGTGCGCGAAGATAAACTCACTTCCGCCTTTGCAGGCTTTGCGGGCGCTACGGGCGGCGGAGTTACGTAAACCGGCTCGGCAGGGCGGGCGTAGGTTACGGGCGCTTCCTTTTTATGCGGAGTGAGCGCGCAGAGTATACCGTAGGTTAAATATCCCGCTACCCAGAAGAGTACGGCAACTATAACCGCTTCGGAAAGTTCTTTTTCGAGCGTAAACAGCGCAAGGGTAAGCCCCGCAAACGCGTTAGTAAACGCAAGGTACGGCGACTTTGAGCAAGCGCGCAGGCTCTTTATAAAAAAGCACAGTACAAGCGTAAGCACGAATACGCCGAGGTATGACCCCCACACAACCGCAACGAGCGTATTGAAGGGCACTTTGGAAACGAATAAATAAATTTTATCTGCAAACTCGGAAAACATCAGTTTAATTATAGCCCGAAAATTTTAAGATATTTGCAAGAATAAGTCGACGCCCGTCGTATTTTAAATTATTTCAATCTGGCTTTTCAAGTGGATATTGATTATCACCGTGCGGATATTCTCTTCAGCAACATGCATAATCCGCGACACGGCTTTTTTGTAGAGGTTGAGCTGTTTACGGTAATCTGCCGCCAGCCTTTCGTCGGACTTGACGGAATACTTATAATCTATAATCTTAACGCCGAAGTCCCCTTCCGCCAAGAGGTCGATAGCGCCCTGCACGAGCACGCTGTCGGAAGCTTCGGTATCCATTATTTCGTTAGCGGGGATACGGCACAAAAATTCCTTTTCGCGGAAAAGCCGCGCACCCGCCAAATCTGAGAAAGCGGACATATTCAGTATTTGCGACAGCTCGTCAGCGTTTAAAAGTTTAAACTGCTCGTCGGAAATCAAACCGCCGTTTAAAAACTTCGTCTTTTGCTCCTCTATGCCCTTGACGTCTTTCACGGCGAAATCGCACAGCTCCAAAAATCTGTGGTAAGCCGTTCCGCGCTCAGTACCCGTTTCGCCCACGCCGCCGAACAGCTCGTGCACGGCAAACTGCGGTTCTTCGTGCGAGGCTTTGAGTATTGCCGAAGCCGAGCTCTTTACAGGCAGGTTGACGCTGTCCGCATATGCGTACGGTGCGGCGAATACCTCTTTAATTTTTTCGGTAAGCGCGGCGTCGGGCTTTGCGATTATTGCGCCGCCGTCCGCAAACTCCCCGCCGTCCCCGAAGGTTATCTCCTCGGGATTGAACCTTTGCATATCGAAAAGCTCCGCGTAACATTTTGCATCCTGCGCGACGATTTCGTCAAAGCCCGTTACTTCCTCGGCAAGCACGTGCAGTCGGCACATGGCGCGCGTGCAGGCAACGTAGAACAAATTGAGCTCGTTTTTCAAATCTTCGTTTTCAGAACGCTGCTTTGCAAAGCGGCGCAAGACCGTCTTATAGGAAAAGAGTTTTTGGGGATAGAAGCACTTGGGAGCAAAACCGTACTTTTCGTCAAACGGCACTTCCGAGTAGTCCGCACCCTTGAACGTCTTGCATATATCTGCAATAATAACCACGGGGAATTCGAGCCCTTTTGAAGCGTGCATCGACATTATCTTTATGCTGTCACTCTGCGCGGAAGAAGGCGCCGCAACGTCGTAACCGCCCGCCTTTATCTTTTCCAAAAACGCGCATATAGGCAGGTCTGCGCCCTCGGCGGCAAGCCGCAGAACGTTGTTTACTTTGCGTTCGCCGCCTTTACCGTAACCGCTTTCCAAGCCGTAATTTTCCAAAAGCTCGGAGATAAGCTCGCCCGCGTTCAGTATGTCAGAAAGTCCTCTCAGCCTTTCGAGTTTGTCGTAAAATGCGTTCAGCTTTTTGGACAAAGTTCCGGGAAGAACGGCGTATTCCTTACAGCATTTTGAGAACGTCTTTCTGACGAATTTTCCGCCTGCGCTCTTTCTGCTGTCGACGGCTATTCTTATCTGCGCAAGCTCGTCTTCCGTAAATCCGCCGAGGGGAGAGAGTAGCGCTGTAACGAGCGGCACGTCCTGGTCTGCGTTGTCTATGAGAGAAAGTATATCGAGCATTTGCTTTACTTCGGGAAGCGCACACACGTTGGAGT
>JAIDRY010000053.1 GCA_029061465.1 Clostridia bacterium | reverse complement strand
TGCACTACCGTCAGAAACAACAACCTCTCCGTTTTCGTCATCAAATGAAAGACTATATACAATATTGTTATAAGTGAAAGTACCAATAAGACCGCCGTTAATATCAACAGTGTACTCGATACGCTCAACCGAACCGTTTATCTCTACAAAACCAAGGCTAGTTGTAATATCTGCGGGGGATTTGACGCTGTACGTTCCAAAGCCGTTAAAATTCATAAGCGTAAAGTCAACGCCGTTAACGCTTCCTTCGCCAATCCACTCGCCCGAATAATTATCAACAAGACGGAAACTATTGCCACTGGCAATTTCGCCAGTCAATCCGCTGTAAAGCGCTCCGCTCAAAACTGCGGTATCCTTGTTATAATTGAGATAACCGAACAGCGCCGCCGTGGTCGGGGATATTATCGTAAGGCTGTAACCGTTGCTATCCCCCTCACTGTAATCATCAAAGAAGCCGTCTTTAATATACATAAGCTGTGATACGTTGCCGCCGACGTTAACGATAACCTGACCGGAAAGTGTGTTGCCATAGCCGTTAAATATGACGTAATTGCCCGTATTCGTATCAAACCAAGTTCCGAGAAGTCCGCCTTTAAGTCCGAAATATTCGGTATCTTTTCCGGTCTTTGTAACCGCAATCAACCCGCTTGCGTCAATTACTGCTTCCGCATATGCGCCGCCGACCACGGTCATAACGGCTTTCCCGTTCGCAATGGAATATTCACCGCTGACGGTTTCACCCTTATACGAATAAGTCCAGTTACCGTTGCCGTCAAAAGAGTAAATTTTATTTATCGTAGCCGACTTTTCCCATTCGCCTTTAAATGCATCGGTTTGGGTTGAAGGCTTAACGGATAAAAACGTAATGCTATCTTTTGCAAAATAGCTGTCGTCATAAATACGCAAGCCGTCTTCTTCCACTGCGCTTGCAAAATAATATTTTTCGTAATTGAGCGAAGGGTCTTTTCTATCGTTGCTATTTTCAAGGACAACCTTCGAAAGCCTTGCAAAAGGAGCATCAGCGAAAATTATTTTCTCGCCGTCATATGTGTATGTTGACAGTATTTTTACGCCGTCGGTATATACGAATTCGCCCCAATTGTATAAGGTAAGCTCGACCGTACGTCCGTTATTTAGGTAATAATAAGTCTTGCCCGACTCGTTGTTTCCTGCTATACCCGTATAATCTGCAAAACCGACGTAAAGCGTTACATCCCGGACGGGAGCATATCCGTAAGGAACGCGGTGAGTAAGCCCGCTGTCGAAGAAATATCCGTAAGAGGTTTTATTATCATCTGAAATAAACGTCTCGTCGAATCCATCGTTCGAATATCTGAAATAGTCGATAATCGGCAAAAAGTAATTATTCGCGGTAATTCCAATCTCACGCGAAGTGTTGCCGTCAACCGTCAAGCCGCCGTAATTCACCGTAACCGTATAAACGCGATTTAACGCCAACCCGTCTGTCAATGTAGGCAAAGCTCCGTCCGTAATATCCCATTCCGCGGGCGACCAGTTAAGCGTACCGTATACAAACGAAAGCTGAATTCCCTTTGCCTCGTTACCGTAATAGCAATTATAGACAACTGCGGAATTATGAGTTGACGTCGACGTCGCCTTAACCGCAGCAAGTCCGTCTTTCCATGCGTGGTTATCACCATTAACCGATTCAGCATAAACTTCCGCAGTTGAAAAACTGTTTACTATTGCAGTATTCAACCCAGCATAACCTACCAAACCACCCGCCATTGCGTCGTAATCGGCAATATCGTTCGATGTTTTGGAATTGGCTTCGTATTCACCAGTCGAATAGCAATTCATAATTGCAGAATTGTCATTCAATGAACCTGCTATACCGCCCACGCGTATCGCCCCGAAAACTCTGCTTTCGGAATAACAGTTGGTAATATATGCCGGCGACACTTGATTGTAAGAGATAACCATTGCCGCTATACCGCCAGCGCCATAAACATATCCGTCTTCTGAAGTTCTAACTATATCAACGCTTGTATGAACAGAATTTATTACCGCATAATAAGGCGTTACAACCTCGTATGTTTCTCCTGTCTCACTGTCCTGCTGACTGCCGCCGGTCATTGCCGATTGCAAAATACCTACCACACCGCCGGCATAGCTGAAATAATTATTTCCCGTAACCGTTATGTTACCGCCAGTAACGTCGCAATTGAGAACTTTAGCGGCAAGACCAAAGCCCGCGACAGAACCGACTATAACATTTCCC
>JAIDRY010000052.1 GCA_029061465.1 Clostridia bacterium | reverse complement strand
ACCCTGCTTTCGACGTTAATTTTTTATAAGGATTTAATGCAAAATTCAACCTTTATTAAAAAGGCTGTAAATTATTATAACACAACTTAAATATAATTGCAAACCGTTTTAGCGCCGAAAATAAGCGATTTAACGCAAATTTACGCGCTTTTACGGTGATTTAGCCCTGACGCTGCTTATGGCTCTTGTTCTTTGAACAGATAACCATAACTTTGCCGTTTCTCTTAATTACCTTGCACTTGTCGCACATGGGTTTTACAGAAGGTCTTACTTTCATAATAAATCTCTCCTTAAAAGGTGTGTATTTTAATTCTTTGAACGCCAGGTAATTCTGCCTTTCGTCAAGTCGTAAGGGCTGATTTCAAGCTTTACGTTGTCGCCCTCGATAATTCTTATATAGTTAAGGCGGAGCTTGCCGGAAATGTACGCAGTGATTACGTGCCCGTTGGACAGCTGGACCTTAAAGTTTGCGTTAGGCAGACACTCTATTACCTTGCCTTCCGTTTCGATAACGTCGTCTTTGGACATTAAGGATACCTCTTTTCAGTTATTCTCCCCGTCCGCGCTTTCCGCGGGTTGCGGGTAATTATATATTTTTAAAGCGGAGTAAATTTCCGTGTCAAAGACGTGTTCGCCGGAAAGAAGCTTTTGAGCAATGCTTTCAGCCTTTTCGGGTAAAAGTCTTAAATGCTTCAAATTTTTCTTTTTGGGAGTTGCAAGCCGCTTGAAGTTGCCGTCGGTAACGAATACGCTTCCGTCGGGGTCAACGTTTACCACAAGATAATACCTGCCCTTGTCCCTGCCTTGCAGGCTTTGACATATTCCGCCCGGTTCGGGAATTTTTACTTTCATAAATTGCCCTTACTAAGTGAGGATTTCAACCCCGTCCTCCTTGATAAGTACGGTATTTTCATAGTGTGCGGCGGGCTTGCCGTCAGCCGTAACGACCGTCCAGCCGTCGCTTTCGTCCATATAAACTTTATGCGTACCCATATTAATCATGGGCTCGATGCATATCGTCATACCTGCTTTAAGCCGCATACCCGTGCCGCGTTTGCCGTAGTTGGGGACGGAAGGGTCCTCGTGCATAGAGCGCCCTATTCCGTGACCCGTCAGCGCCCTTACCACTCCGTAGCCGTTGGCTTCGGCGTGAGTCTGAACCGCGTAACCTATGTCGTAGAGGGGAACGCCCGCCTTTAAACCTTCGATTGCTTTAAAAAAGCACTCTTCCGTAACTTTAACAAGCTTTCTCTTTTCTTCGGAGACGTTGCCGATAAGATAGGTTCTTGCCGTGTCGCCGTGAAATCCGTTCTTTTGTGCAACTATGTCGACGCTGACTATATCGCCGTCTTTAATAATTCTGTCGGAAGGAATACCGTGAACCACTACTTCGTTGACAGAAACGCACGAGCTTGCGGGATAGCCCTCGTAACCGAGTTCGGAAGGGACAGCGCCGCAGGAAGTGATGTATCTGTAAACGAGTTCGTCAACTTCCTTGGTAGTCATACCCGCGCGGATATTTCTGCCCACGAATTCCAAAGTTTCCTTGGCAATGCGGCAGCTTTCGCGCATCAGCTCTATTTCCCGTTCGTTTTTAATAGTAATCATTTGCCGAGTATCTTTACAATCTGTTCAAAGACTTCGTCGGGACTGCCTTCTCCGCTGGTAACGGAAGCGAGTTTGCCCTGCGCCTTATAGTAATCTATAAGCGGAGCCGTCTGCGTTTTGTAAGTATCTAACCTCGTCTTTACCGTTTCGGGATTGTCGTCCGCGCGCTGGTAAAGCTCTTTGCCGCACTTTGCGCAGGTCGTTGCGCCGTTCAGTGTGGATACGTGGTAGCTTTCGCCACATGCGCAAATGCGCCTGCCGCAAATTCTGTCCATAAGGAGCGCCTCGTCCACGTCGATATTCAGGCACAGGTCAATCTTTGCGAATTTATCAAGCTCCTTAGCCTGATACAGATTGCGGGGGAAACCGTCGAGCATATATCCCGACTTGACGTCCGCCCAGGTCAATCTGTCCTTTACGATATCGCACGTAACCTCGTCGGGGACGAGCTTGCCTGCGTCCATATAGGACTTTGCAAGCTTGCCTATTTCCGTACCGCCCTTTATGTTGGCGCGGAAAATGTCGCCCGTGGAGATGTGCAGAATACCGTAGTGCTGTGCTATTTTACTTGCCTGAGTGCCTTTGCCCGCACCGGGCGCACCTAACAAAATAATGTTCATAATAAACCTCACAAAAATTTTTCGGCTTGATGCGCCTGCAAATTTTTCGTGATTTGAGGGCTACTCGCCCTCTGTGTGCAATCCTAAGCGCACACCAACATATAATTGCACACATTCACCTCGGTGAGCTTGCTTCGCAACAAGTTGGGTGCGCTAAGCAAAAAGCGTGGTTTTTGCTTGCGCCGTTAATTACTTCAAAAAGCCTTTATAGTTCTTCATCATCAACTGACTTTCAAGCTGCTTATCAAGTTCGAGCGCAACCGATACTACAATCAGAATACCCGTTGTCGAGAATACCGAGAGAAGCGTGAGGTTTGACATTCCCAAGCCCGCGAGCACCATCGAGAGTATCGAGGGAATAAACGCGACGAGCGAGAGATAAATTGCGCCGAACAGCGTAATTCTGTTGGAAATTCTCTTAAGATAATCGGACGTAGGCTTGCCGGGGCGGATACCCTGAATAAAGCCGCCATTCTGCTGAATAGTCTTAGATACGTCTTCGGGATTGAACTGCATCGACGCATAGAAGAATGCAAAAGCGAATATCAACAGGCACAGAACAACCATATAGATAAGTTGTCCGTACCATGCACCCGAACCCGAGAACCATTCGGTTATGCCGCTTGCAGCAGGCGTATTAGGCCAGAACAAGCTTATAATCATCTGGGGCATGGAAATAAGCGCAAACGCGAATATAAGGGGCATAACGCCGGAGCCTGCTATTCTGATAGGAATAACCGACGACTGACCGCCGTACATCTTTCTGCCCTTTACCTGCTTAGCGTACTGAACGGGAATTCTTCTTTCCGACAAGTCTACCGTAACTATGGCTACGAATTCAACAATAGTCAGAAGCACGAAGCCGAGAAGCTCCCAGAATCTTGCGTACTCACCCTGGAAACCTTCGATAAGGTTTGCAATGATGGTAAGACCGGCAGTAGAAATAATACCCGTGAAGATGATAAGGGATATACCGTTGGATACGCCGTATTCGGTAATTCTTTCGCCTATCCACATAACGAGCATTGCGCCGCCCGTGTATACGACGGTAAGGAATATACCTGCAATCCATTTAGCCGCGGTGTCGCTGATAGCTCCCACGCTGCCGCCTCCGAAAACGGAAAGACGAAGCGCGTTGCCCTGAACGCCGAAGTTTACGATAATACCAATTGCCTGCGCAACCGCAAGTAAGATAGTTACGTAACGGGTTATCTGCGCAATCTTCTTTCTTCCGTCCTCACCCTGCTTTGACAGCCTTTCAAGAGCGGGAATACCCGCCGTTAAAAGCTGAATAATAATCGACGCGTTGATATACGGGCTTATTCCCAAAGCAAACAGAGTTGCATTGAGAAGCGAACCGCCCGTAATGGACGACATTATGTTGAGGAAGCTGTTGTCCTTAATAGCCGTGCTGAACTCCGAGGGGTTTATGCCGGGTACGGGAATATAACAGCCTAAGCGGAAGGCAAGAAGAAGCAACAGGGTTATCCATATCTTCTTTCTTATTTCCTTGACCTTAAAACAATTTTTTATTGTTTCAAACATATTTATTTCTCCTCACAAAATTAATTTGCTATTCTGTGCAAATTAATTTCCGTGATTTGAGGGCTTGCCGCCCTCTTTGCGTATTTGAGCGTTTTAGATTACTTCGCAGGTGCCGCCGGCTTTCTCGATAGCTTC
>JAIDRY010000051.1 GCA_029061465.1 Clostridia bacterium | reverse complement strand
CGGTGATACATATAGGCAGAACCCAGCTTAAAGGCGACGAGTGCGTCGCCGAGAAACACTTTATGAAAGTCAACGGCTGTTCCTATTCCGAATACCGTAAAGCCTTGGGCGAGGCGGTCGCCGTTCACAGACGGAGAAACCAAGTCCCCGAATGGAAACTCGACTTGACATATCTTAAAAAATTTATATAGGACGCTTCCTACTTGGAAGCGTCCTCTTTCTTATCTTCTTTTTCTTCCTCGTCGTCTTCGAGGGATTTGAGCATTTTCAAAATGTCCTCGTCGGACATTTCCTCGTTGGTTTTGGCGAGCTTGCCGTACGCAAGCTTATCATGGTGAATTGTCATAGCTTATAATAATCCTTTAAGTAGGGCTTGGTGCCCTCAATCATTTCGTCGAAAAGCGCTTTGCCCTCGTCAACCGTAAGGTTTGAACACAGCGGCTGATTTATGAACGACGCAAAAATTTCGTCCAAATCCCTCGTCTTTATGCCGTGGTAGCACGTTTCCACGTTCATACCAGCGCGGTAAACGAGGTTGGTTACCGCAGTCGGAAGCCTGTTTGCAACAACGGGCTTCACGCTGTTTTCCGAGAAAACGCAGTTGGTTTCAACCACCATTCCCTGCGGCATATCAGGCATTTGTCCGCGGTTGGGCATATTCACGTTTGAAACGACGTCGCCGCATCCGAGTATCGCAAGCATAAGGTTTGTCGCTTCCTCGTCCGAGCGCACTAAGTTCACAGGCTTTAAGCCGTGCGCCAGAAGCTCGCTTTCCTCAACCTTTTCGGCTTGCTGTCTTTTTCTGAAATCTACGGTAGTTAAATGGAACAGCCATTCCTCAACCGTGCGCCTGTCCTTTAAATACCAGTTTGAATTTAAAAATTCAACGAGATGTCTGTCGCCCGCGGCGGCAAGCGCGCCGTATCTAAGAAACAAATCCATCTTGACTTTGTTGCCGTAAAGGAACGGGTCGTCCGCGAAGTCGTCGGGCGCGTGCCCGAGCTGTTCGCCGTAACCCTTGTCGTAATATTTTTCAATGAACGCGGGCAAAAGCTTCAATAAATCCGCGCCCTTATATCTTGCCTCGGTTATCCAGGTGAAGTGATTTATGCCGCTTGCGTCGATAGTAATTTCGTGCCTGTCGGGGCGGGGAACGCCGAGCTGTTCGTGCGCAACGCAGGACAAAAATTCCTGTGCGTGGAATACCTCGTGGCAGCAACCGAAAGCCTTGATGTTAGGAAACACGTCGTACAGCGTTTTAGTGCAAATGGACATAGGGTTGGTAAAATTAATTACCCAAGCCTTAGGGCAAACTCTTTTAATTTCGCTTGCAAAGTATTCGTAAATCGGCACGGTGCGCATAGCGCGTAAGACCCCGCCCGGGCCTGCCGTGTCACCTACGCTTTGGTATATGCCGTACTTTTCGGGCAAATGCACATCAACCGCCATTTCGTCGAACGTGGCGGGCAGTATCGAGCAGGCAACGAAGTCTGCGCCTTCGAGCGCGTCGGAAAGCTTTTCGCAAACCGTGTATTTCCACTTCGATACGGCGCGGTCGTCCGCGTTTATTCTTTCGCCTATAAGTCTGTTGCGCTCGGCAGCGGGCAGGTCTATATCGTACAGCGCGATTTCGCCGCACAGCCCTTCGCACAGCGCCAAATCGTACATAAACACGCGCGCCCACATTTTGGAGCCGCCGCCTATGTACGCTATTTTTATATTCTTCATAATTTTCCCCGTTGTTTATTCACGAAACATACGGCGCGATAACGCGCCGTATTTCACCGTAAATTATTAAAGCATTTTTTCAAGCTGCGCGGTAATTTTCTGAAGCTGCTCGCGCTTAATCTCTATTTCCGCGGAGTAGGTTCTGAAAAACTGCATATCCGCTTCGTCGGGGTCTCTTTTGCTGATAAGAGCCTCGATTAAAGACGCCTGTGAACGGGAGCGTTTGATTTCCAGAATCTTAATTTCCTCTTCGAGAAGATGAAGTTCCTTAACCAGATTATTTTTTTTGAACATTTTATTTTTCTCCTTTTATTGCTTTAATCTCCCGTTTTTTTATCGGGCTTTGCCTCGGATTTTTCACCGTCGGTTTTCTTTTTTGTTTTGCTTGCCGCTTTCTTTGCGGGCTTGGGCTGTTCCTCCGCAGGTGCCTCCGCGGGCTTTTCTTCAACCACCGCCTGTTCTTCCGCCAAGCGCCTTTGCTCCTCTTCGAGCTCGCGCTGCTTAGCCAGAGCAACTGACTTTTTAGCTTCTTCCGCAACCTTGTTCGCCCTTACGGCGGCTATAGTCGCGTCAATGGTTGCCTTTGCTCTCATTGAAAGAACTATTTTGCCCGTGAGCATCTGCAACACGCCTTTCTGATGAAGTATGAAGAATACCAGAGCAATCACTCCTACCGTGCCGACCACGATTAAGAGTACCGCCCACCAGGGCAAGCCCTGTTTGTGGAAAATCTGGAATGTGAACGAATAGGTTAAGTCGGTATAATCCGACGTGCCCGCAAGCGACGCTTTAAGCTCGTACGCGCCTACCTTGGCACCCTTTAAGTTATTAATTCCGTTCACGCTGTCGTACACGACGTTTTCACTGTCGCCCGCGACGGTTATAACTACGTCAAGCGCTCTGTCGCTGCCGAAGCGCGAAATCGCGGTGATTATATTTACTTCCTCGTCGTACGTGCCTTCAACCCAGGTAGCTATGCTGGGAGCTTCTTCCCAGTAGTTCTGCGCTATAGTTACCGTGAACTCGAAGGGCGCGGGGTTAAGTCCGTGGTGCATCTCGGTTTCGTCGACCGAAGCCCACAGATAGTACGTGCCGACCTTAAATCCCGCAAATACGTCCCCTACTTCCTTTGCTACCAAGCCGTTTTGGGAGGTGAACTCTTCAAGTCCCTCAATCACGCTGTCGCCCGCCTTATCGTAAGTAACCTTAAACTTGACGGGGCTGTCTCCTGTAACTTCCGCAAGCACGAGGTTGACTTCGGGATTATATCCGCCGAATCTCCACTGCATTACGTTGGGCGTAACCGTAAAGCTTATACTGCCCTTATCAACCGTAACCGTAAGCGTTTTGACGTATTCGTTCCAGTTATATTTGTAGGTTGAGGGAACGCCCTCTTTATATCCCTTTGCCGTTGCAACAAGTGTGTAAGTGCCTACGGCTGTCGAGGCAAAATCGCATTCGTTGCCGTCCTTATCCAAAAGTTTATAAGTATAGAAATCCTTGTCGGTATCGTCGCTGAAGAACGTTCCCCAGACGGGTATATGTATGTCAGGCGAGTAATTCCCGCTCTGCCACTGAGGTATACTCAAACCAACCTTTTCGCTGTTGTCGGCGCGGTTTATCTTTACTTTAACTACGTTTACCGTATCTTCCGATTTTTCGCCGTTTATCAACCACTTGTAATGAACGCCGTCGATTATTTCAAGAGTAACGGAATAGTCGTTTACCGCGTTGATATAGCTCGTTTCCGACTCGTCGTAAATTACTTTATATCTGGGGTCCTCCGCCACGTACGGAAGCACGCGCAAGCCCGTGTACGTAAGCTCTTCCACTCTCGGCGTTTCTATCAAGCCGTAAATAATTTCTTCAAATCTGTACTCGCGGCGCGCCGCGTCGTCCAAGGGGTCTACGAGAGGCTCGTAGTTCTTTGCTTCGAGCTGATAGTATACTATGTACGTATCGGGCGCGACCGGTTTGAACAAGTCGTTTCTGTTGACGAATTCGGAGCGGGGCAGATATTCGCTGCTCTGCATTCTCGCAAAGTTGTATTTTAACTGATACCTTTCGGAATACATATTATCATACGCGCCGCCTGCCGCCCAGATACCCTTGCGCTCGGGATTGAACGAATCGCTTATCTCGTCCTGCCAGTCGTACAGAATTACGCCGCCCGTGTAGCTCCATGAGCCGCTTACCAGCTGCCCTTTTATAACCGTTCTCTTTTCTTCGATAAATTTTGCGGGCAGGACGGTGAAGCTGTATGTGTCGGTAAAGTCGAGATAATCAAGCTCGCCTTCCTTGGTATACACGGCGGGAATGTTAAACGTAAGCGTGTAATTTCCAGCGGGCATACTTGCGTTTACGCAATCCGTAAACGAAGTAAAGCTATGCGCGCCGCCGATATTCACACCGTCTTTTACTAAAGTGAACGTGGCGTCGGCTTCCGTATTGTCGTCACAAATTTCAATTCCGGGAGCGGCGATATCCTCACCCTCGTTATAGCGCCAGCCGTCGATTTTGAACGGCTCGTCGTTATCCTTGAACACAAGCCAGTTGCCGAGGTCAAGCAAATACCAGACCTTGGTTACAAGTACGCTTGTAGCTCCGTCGTTACTTAATTTATCTCCGAAGGTTACAGTCAGTCCCTGCGCCGTATCGTTGATATTTGCCGTCGGCTGAATCAGGTAATTGGGCGATACTTTAATTATGGCTTTCGCCTCGTATCTGCCCGTCTGGGAATTTGCGTTAATTCCGTCGGGCTCGGCAACGCCGTTAAAAATCATATCGGTATAGCTTACATTTCCGTAGTATATATCCGTATCGTTAAGGGTAAGAGTAACTTCGCTTTTTTTATAGCGCACGATAGAGTCCGTAACGGTAAGCGCCTCTCTTAAAGTATAACCCGCAGGTAACACCTTCAATACGGAGGAGGAATAAAGTCTGTCCTCGCCTTTTGCATACACGAAAACGCTGCCTGTTTTTACTAAATCGTTAACGCCCGCAACACCGTCGGTTGACGACTGCCAGTGCACGTCTCCGGAAAATTCGACAAACTTCCTTTCGATAACCAGACTGTCGGGAAGTATAAACTGCTCTTTCCATTCACCGTACTTTTGGGTATCGGCAATATTTATTACAAGAGTATATACGCCCGCGTTGCTCACTGTTCCAAGAATGTTCAACTTGCCGTCGTCGCCGATTTCCGCAACGGTTGCCGCCAAAGGCGCGTCGTCGTAATCCTCGTTAATATTGCCGACTATAAAGTCGTAAGCGGTATAACTCTTATTCTCATCAAACGTGAGAGACTGCAAGGAGGGTTCGGGAATTGCAAAATATCTTGCGTAGTACTTTAATTCGTTTCCGGTAGCGGTTTTTAAATCGTCCGTAACGTCGTTAATGTTGACGGGATTTGTATAATCCGTGTCGGCGTACCATCTGGAAACCTTATATCCGTCCTGCACGGGCAAAGCTATATTGGCTTTCTGTCCCCAGCTTCCGTCCGCATTTTTAACGTAATTCAAGGATTTGCCCGCAAGGCGCTGCCATTCAAAATAACCGCCCGCACCGCCGTCAAACGTGATATCGACAATGAAGGTTACGTTCTTGGAATGGGTAACCATTCCCGGGTTAGTTTTTAAATCATTATAGTAACTGAAATTGTCGTCGGTTTCAACGATTATAATAGTATTTTCATTAAAAAATAAAGTGTCTAAATAGGTAGCGTTCCACGTTCCGGTTTCAGTGTCGTATTCCGAATCCATATTGCAGTTAAACCCGACGTCGGCGGAAACGTACGCCACACTGAGGTTTTCACAGTCGGCAAAAGCTTCCCCGTAGATATCGCACTCTACCCCGATAAAATCCAAAACGGTAATTCCGCAGCCGGCAAAGGCGCGGCTATATATACTGAAGCCGCTAATTACGGGTCCGTCAGACTCCTCGTCGGGAGGCGTTACGCTTTTGCGGGGGAAAGTTATGTCTTTAAGTAAAGCACAATTCTCGAACGCGGAATCGCCTATAGTAGTGAGTTTGCCCGTAGCGGGCAGTGCTACGCTTTCAAGCTTGGCGCAGTTCTCGAATGCGGAATCGCGTATTTCTTCTATGTCCGCATTCTGCGCGTAAACGGCGGTGAAGTCGCCGCCCGCAAACGCGCTTTCACGAACGACGTACGGATTGCCGTCGTAATTTTCGGGAAGAGTGAGCTCCGTCTGCGTACCGTTATACCCTATCAGTTCGCTTACTGTTACAACGCCGTCGTAGAAATACAAAAACAAAAAACCGTTTTCGTCTGGAAAAATAACAGACTCTTCGTTTTCCTTGACCGTCGCGTTATCGACCAGCTGCTGAAAAGCGAGGTCCTCTCCGTCGTCGACAAGCGCCGATTTGTTTACGACCTCGATAATGCGCGTACAGTCCTTAAACGCGTCTTGCCCTATCGAGGTAAGCGTGCTCGGAAGGGTTACGCTTATAATCTGCGTGCAGCCCTCAAAGGCGTTTTCCTTGATTGAGGTTACCCCTTCGGGAATAACGAGTTTTACGCTTGAAGGAATAGTCGCGTCGCTTGCAAAGCCGCCCAGCACGTTGTCGGTTATATCCAAATCCACGCCCTCAACTGAAACGGTTTCCGCCGCCGCATAATTAATTCCTGCGACGTTGTGCGGAAGAGCCGCAGCGGTTATACCGGTCGCCGCAAGCACAGCGGCAAAAGCGGCTATTGCTCCCTTCTTGAATTTAGTCATCTTTGCTCCTCAAAACAGGTAACTCAACTGTCTGTTTTTATACTATTCTGTATTTTATATACTATCATAGAAAATGTAAAATTGTCAACCGCTAAAATGTCCTTCGCCCGACCTATTTTATATAATTTAAAATAAATGAGTACCATTTGCGGGGCTTATTGACTTTGTTGTAAATATATGCCATAACTGAGAATATTACCGTCCTCACCCGAGCCCGCGACAGTTTTGAAATTGACAAGAGATAAAAAAACTGTTATAGTTTATTTATATTTCAGATAAAAGGTTAAAAAATGCCAGATATATTTTCAAGGACGGAATTACTGTTAGGTAAAGAGGCAATGGAAAAGCTTGCCTCCTCGCGCGTGGCGGTTTTCGGCGTAGGCGGAGTTGGCGGCTTTACGGTTGAAGCGCTTGCGCGTTCGGGCGTGGGCGCGATAGATATTATCGACAACGACGTCGTGAGCCTGACGAATATAAACCGTCAGATAATAGCAACTCATAAAACGGTGGGAAAGTTCAAAGTTGACGTAGCCGCCGAACGCATCGCAGAAATCAATCCCGACTGCAAGGTAACGACTTACAAAATTTTCTATATGCCGGATACGCAGGGCGAAATAGATTTTGCGAAATTCGACTATATTGTGGACGCAATCGACACCGTTACGGGCAAACTTACAATTATCGAAAATGCGGAAAAATGCGGAGTTCCCGTAATAAGCTGTATGGGCGCGGGCAACAAGCTTGACCCTACCGCCTTCGAGGTTGCGGACGTTTATAAAACTTCCGTATGTCCGCTTGCAAAGGTTATGCGCAGGGAGCTTAAAAAGCGCGGAATTAAAAAGCTCAAAGTAGTGTATTCCAAAGAAGAGCCTATTGCGCCCGTCGGCGAGAATACGGAAACAGGCGCAAAGCGTATTCCGGGAAGCACGGCTTTCGTGCCCTCGGTTGCGGGGCTTATCATCGCGGGGGAAGTAATAAAGGATTTAATAAATGTAAAATGAAAGAAGAAATAAAAGTAATCGATACGGCTAAACGCGCCGAGGAGAGCATACGAAAAAAATTTCATACCAAGCTTTTCACTCCGTTTGCAAAGGCTATCGTCGAATACGGCCTGATTGAGCCAAACGATAAAATTGCCGTATGCGTATCGGGCGGCAAGGATTCCTTTTTAATGGCAAAGCTGTTTCAGGAAATAAAGCGGCACAACAAAATTCCGTTCGAGCTGGTATTCCTCGTTATGAACCCCGGTTACAACAAAGAAAACGGAGAGCTTATAGAGCGCAACGCTAAGCTTTTAAATATCCCCGTAACTGTGTTTAAAACGGACATATTCGACAGTGTATTCAATATAGAAAAATCCCCCTGCTACATCTGCGCGAGAATGAGAAGGGGGCATTTGTACAGTAAGGCGAAGGAGCTGGGCTGTAATAAAATAGCGCTCGGACACCACTACGACGACGTTATAGAAACTATCTTAATGGGCATGCTTTACGGCGGTCAGGTGCAGACCATGATGCCAAAACTTAAAAGCGTCAACTTCGAGGGAATGGAGCTTATTCGCCCCATGTACCTGATACGCGAGGAGAATATCAAGGCTTGGCGGGATTACAATAATCTGCACTTTTTACAGTGCGCGTGCAAGTTTACCGAAGCGTGCGCGGCAGGCACCCCGACGGATACAACCTCGAAAAGACAAAAAGTAAAAGAGCTTATCCGAAGCCTTGCAAGCGAGGACCCCGAGATAGAACAAAACATTTTCAAGAGCGTAGAAAACGTAAGCTTGAAAACGGTTATAGCGTATAAGGACAAGGACGGCGTAAAACACCGCTTCACCGACGAATATTAAGGGGTTTATTTGTTTTGGTATACTATGTTTTCACGTCTTATAATGGGATAGCGGGAAAGCTTTTCACCGTCTAAATTTTCAGCGTGCATATCCACTGCGGTAACCGCGTGGTTTTCGTAAGTCGTGTAATAGTACACGCCCTTCGTCGCATTACAGCACGAGGTATATATAGTTATTTCATACTTTCCCTCGTCTATAACGCACGCGCCGCGCGTCTGTTCTACCGAGTGCAGAATATGGAAAAACTGGTTTACGCTCTCCTCTTCCGAGTTGCCCGACACCGAGTTGTTCCTTATAAACGCCGCACGCACAAACCGCGACTGCGACGACAAATCACCGGGCAAACCTATCGCGCCCATTCCGCGGCTGTACCTCTTTAAATCGAGCTTGTCCGAAAAGGTATTTTGCGGGTCGCGCGCGGACAAATTCATATAATTGTTGAGGTTGAATACCTGCTCGTCAAACGGCGGATTGTTGGTTAAAACGCCCACCGCGTTGTCGTAAATTTTCAAACCTTCCTTTACAAACTCAACGGTTATAGCTTCTTCATTATCCGCTATAATCCAGTGAAGTTGGGCGACGGGCATATCACCGTAACCGATACCGAGCAGGTTTATTTTTTCAAGCTCTTTTCTTGCTTCTTTGACGGAAGCGCACTTGCCGAGGATATACGGAATAAACTCATACTGCGCGATATTTGTTTTGCCCTTTTCCTCTTTGCCGTAACATGCGTTTCCGACGAAATTAAGCCCCGCCATACACAGCCCCTTTTCGTTAACTCCGTCATAATATAGGGGATAGCCGTCTGGCACGAAAGCCATGCCTATCATTGCGTAGTGGGTTTTTAAATCCCCAAACTTTTTGAAGGGCAACGGAAAATTACGCGGGGTTATAGTTACTTCTTCCGCATATGAAAAATCGTAATCGAGATTGCGCCCGAAGTAGAAATCCTTAGTTTTATAAATTACAGCAGTACACATATTATCACCTTATCTTTTATTGACGATTAATAATTTTATTATAAGCCAAACGGCGGCGAAAGTAAATCCTTCGCCGCCGTTTTTATTTTTATGAAATTACGCGTTGTGGAGTTTAAGCTCGCCCGTTTCAAAAGAGTACTCGTAAAAAGCCGTCGGGTCGTCGTAATTTTCGTTAGCAATCCAAAGCACGGTTTTTTCGGTGAGATTGTAAACAACGCTGTGCACGGTTACTCCGCCGCCACCGTTCCAGGTTCTTCTGCCGACGTCGGAAAGAATACTCATTGCGTCGTCCATATCTTCAACCATTCCGCCCTTCGCGCTTAAACGGTTATATATGTGCTGGTATCTGTCCCAGCCGAATTTTTCGTCATTGCTCTCGTAATAGTTCTCGTGGTCGTTTACGATAAAGTTGGTTATCCACTGATACTTGAAATCGCCCGCGCTTCTCAACCCGTCGTACATAGCGTCCGTATTGTACGTGACTTTAAGCACTCGCGCCGTGCCGTCGTTATCCGTCTTGTCCGTCGCGTTCTCCGCAGGGAGCCATTCCAAAATTGCGCTCTTGCCCGTAGCGTCCGCAATCATATAGTGGAAAGAAGATTTTGCGGAGTCGTGCAGGTTATAACTTTGAATAAGCTCGACCGCCTCGTCAACGGTTGCGCAGTAGTCGAGTATCATTCTCTGCATAGTCGTGGAAGTGAAGTTATCCTTGCCCTCCTGCTTTTGGTCGGTGGCTACCGTGCCGCTGCCGTTAAGGCTGTAATCCTCGCCCTGATAGGACATAAATATTCCGCAGCTTAAACCCTTTTCGTTCACGCCGTCAAGGGGAGCGTATGCGGCGGCAATACAGGTAATCTTATTCATAAGTCCCTCTACGTCCTCGTCGACGTCCATACCGACGTAGTTCAAATCGACGGTGGAAAACGACTTATATCTGCCCTCGCCGGGATTGTCGCAGATAGTAATGCAGACGTTGGTTTTATCGAAGTCGTAATTGCGCGCAAACAGAATATCGTCCGTCGGAGTCTTTGCCATGAACGCCGAACAGTTTACGTCCGATTCACCTATGCTCACGTCGATAAGCCCCTTAGTAATATTCTGGGTTATGAAGCCGATAAGCTCCGTATCGGAAGAAGCGCCGCCCTGCTCGCGGAACTTATCCAAATAGAAACCGCCCTTGACGTGCATGCTGTAAACCGAGCCCTCGTCGTTTTCATCGTTTCTTTCGCGCAGGTGGGTGAAGCTTGACACGGTTGCAATTTCGTTTCCCCACACGCAGGCAATAGTAATTCCCAGCACCGCGAAAATTGCAATTATTGCCGCAAGCACTATGCACAGTATCCTTGCCCAAAGCGGAAATTTTTTCTTCGTTGTTTCAGACATAATTTATCTCCTTTTATTTCAAAAATTTTTTTATAAGTTTATCGTTACTCTTTTTAAACGGCTGATATCTCATAGGCAAATCGATACGCGCCGATTTGTTCACTATGCTTTTATAGTGGGTAAAGGTTTCAAATCCTGCCTTTCCGTGATACCCGCCGAGTCCGCTCTCACCGAAGCCGCCGAAAGGCATATGCGAAGTTGCAAGGTGAATTACCACGTCGTTAATACACCCGCCGCCAAAGCCGAGCTCGGTTGTGAATTTTTTAATGCGCTTTTTGTTTTCAGAGAATACGTACAGCGCAAGTGGACTGTCGTTTTCGGAAACGTATTTTATTACTTCGCTATCTTCGCGGTAAGTGAGCACGGGAAGCACGGGGCCGAAAATTTCCTCCTGCATAACCGCGTCGTCAAAGCTGACGTTATCTAAAACAGTCGGCTCTATTTTAAGCGTGCTTTCGTCCGCGTTGCCGCCGTGCACGGCTTTGCTTTTATCTATAAGTTTGCACACTCTTTGAAAGTGTTTTTCGCTGATAACCTTGCCATATGCGGGGTTTTGGAGCGGATTTTCACCGAACTGCTTTTCAATCTGTTTTTTGATTTCGGCAATGAGCTTTTCATGAATTGCCTCCGCGCAGAGGACATAGTCGGGCGCAACGCACGTCTGTCCGAGGTTTAAAAATTTACCCCAAACAATGCGCTTTGCCGCAAGCGGAATATCCGCAGTTTCGTCTACAATGCAGGGGCTTTTTCCGCCAAGCTCCAAGGTTACGGGCGTGAGGTTTGCCGCCGCTTTTTCATAGACGAGCTTGCCCACGCTTTTACTGCCGGTAAAAAATATGTAGTCGAATTTGGAATTTATCAGTGTTTCGTTTATACTTCTTCCGCCGAAGATAACCGCCACATATTCGGGGTCGAACACACTTTCCACAACTTTTTTAATTGCTTCGTTAGTATTCGGGGAATATGCGCTCAGCTTTACCACCGCGGTGTTGCCCGCCGCAATCGCGTCGATTAGCGGGTCCAAGGACAACAGCACGGGATAGTTCCACGGATTCATTATAAGCACGTTGCCGTACGGCGAGGGAAGGCGGTAGCTTTTTGATTTGAACTGCGCAAGCGGAGTTTTTACTCTCTGCGGTTTTGCAAACTTTTTTACGCGCTTAATCATATAGGACAGCTCGCTTAAAACCAGCCCCGTTTCGCACATATAGCTTTCGCTTTCGCTCTTTCCCAAATCCTTATAAAGCCCCTCGTGAATGAGGTCAAGATTAGCCTTAACCGCCGCATATAGCGCCTTCAAATGTTTTATGCGGTATTTTACGTCCAGCGTTTTACCGCTCTTAAAAAAAGCGCGCTGGCTTTCCAATACCGCTTGAATTTCGTTTTCAGACATCTTGTCTCCTTGTTACTTTTGAATAAGTCCGTCGTAATACTCTTCGAGATTGTGCGCGATAGTTCCAAGCGCCCCGTAAAAAGAAAGTCGCTCTTCTTCGGTAAAATCGTAGCTGCCCGCCTCAACCGCACGCGTAGCTTTTTCACATACTGCGTCGGCAAATTTTTTACCCTCGTCCGTAAGACGGATAACCGAGTTGTACGTGTTGGGGTCGTAGCTTACCAAGCCCTTTTCCTGCATGGTTTTAAGCGCACGGGAAATGGCGGCTTTATCCTCGAGCGTGAGCTTTGAAAGCTCGCTTGCCGTAAGCCCCTCCGCGCGGGTTTTCAGAAAGTACCCGCACATAACGTGAATGGTCTTTAAGCCGTATTCGCGCATTTCGTAATTTTTGATTTTCTGCACAAGCTTGTTCAGCTTTAAAATGTTAATGGTAAAGTTTTCGAATATATTTTCCATATTGCCACAACCGTTGATTTGTCAACGATAGTGATTATACACAACGTGCTTTGTAATGTCAAACAAAAAGCGCACCCTTTAAATTGCGAAGCACGGTGCGCTGAATTTTTTTAAGTTTGGGTTAAGCGTTTGCAAATCCGTCAAGCCACTTTGCCGTAGCGGCGCGGGTTTGGAAAATTATATACGGAACAGAGCCGTTCTGCAATTTCGATAACATTCTCGGTCTGAAATTTTCTTTATAAGATATAATCCAGTTTTTAAACTCGTCATTCACCTGTTCAATACAACCGTCGGTCATGTCGGGTCGGGTTTTACCTTTATACTTTTCCGCACGCTCGTATACGCTTTGAATACAAAGCTCGGTATCGTAATCGAGAAATATGCAAAGGTCCGCATATTTCAAACGCTCTTCAAACGTTCTGAAATAATTACCATCGATTATCCAATCGTCTTTAATTAGTTTGGCGGAAAGCATTTCGTCAAACTCTTGTTCGGAACAATTTTGCCAATCGGGAAGCCACCACAATTTATCCAAATGAACAACAGGCAAACCGAAACGTTTTCCCATTTCTAAGGCGAGCGTGCTTTTGCCGGCTCCGCCGCATCCAACTATCAATACCTTTTTATACGGAAATCTTTTTTTCATTTTGTTAAAATTTACTTTTTATCTTTTGGAAGCTTGGGAGCTTTTATCTTTTTGCAAAAACATTTAATCCCTTTAAACAGGTGTCCGTTGGCAAGATACATTAAACCCTGCGCAAAGTTATAGGGGCAGCGCTTGCCCGCGCACATAGTCATTGTCATAAGCGAGTTGCTTTCAAGTATGCGCTTTAAAAATATTGCGCCCTTAATCTTGTTGTCGCGCTCCGCCCCCTCGGGAAGTTTTTTAGCCTTCTTCAAATCCCTTTTAGCCATACCTATAACGGCGCTGAAAATAATTTTGCCGAAGAAGGTTTGCCGTAAATCTGTAAAGCGGTTTTCTAAGTTTATGGGCTTAGCATTTGGAACTGCGGGAATTTTCAACCCCGACATTTGCTCAAAGAGCGAATCGCTCATTTCGTTAAGAGCCGTTGCGGTATAAATTGCGTTTACCTCTTCGGTATAGGGAAACTCAACGTTATCCCCCGAAATATGCACGACTTTTGCAAGCTTCACCGTTTGACAGTCGGAACACAGCTGTAACTCGTACTTCCCGCCTTCCGTTACCCATTTATTTTCGGCAACGTTCCAATACCTTAAATCTTCTTTCTTTACGGTAATTTCAACCTTCTTGCTTTCGCCCGCTTTCAGATAGACCTTGGCAAAGCCTTTTAATTCCTTAATAGGTTTGAATACGCCCCGCGGCGCTTTTACGTAAAGCTGCACGATTTCCGCGCCGTCATACTTGCCGTTGTTTACAACTTCGCAAGATACCCTGTATTCGCCGTCTGTTTCCTCAACCTGCATATTCGAATAATCAAACGTTGTATAGGAAAGTCCGAAGCCGAACGGATAGCGCACCTGCTTGTCTGCCGTAAGATAATAGCGGTATCCGACGAATACGCTTTCCTTATAAATTTCGTTAATGCCCTTGGAATATGTGCCGCCGAATGGAATATCGGCGTACTCTTTTACCCAGGTTTCGGCAAGCTTGCCGCAGGGCGATTTTGCGCCGAACAGCAAATTATAGGTAGCCATTCCGCCGTTCTGCCCCGGAAGATACATATTGAGTATTGCGCAGACTTTATCCGCAAACGGCAATTCCACGGGCGAGCCGCCGTACAGCACGACGATTAATTTCTTTCCCGCATTTATAAGCGCGTCTATCACGGCAAGCTGATTTTCGGGCAAACGCATATTTTCCCTGTCGCAGCCCTCGCTTTCAACGTAGTCGGTAAGTCCCGCAAACACAACAACCTTTTCGTAGTCCTCTGCGTTTGCAACGGCTTCGGCAATGAGTTTTTCATTCGGTTCAAGCGCGTTCTCCGCGTACCCTCGGCAGAATTTATAATCAACGTTTTGCTTATCGAAAGCAGTTTTGGGAGTGGTAAGGAAAGTCGGGTTTATCATCGAACTGCCCGCACCCTGATAGCGCATTTTATCGAATAAGTCCCCGACTATATACAACTTTCCGTCGTTTGAAAGCGGCAACGCGCCGTCGTTCTTTAAAAGTACCGCACAGTCTTCCGCAATCTCCGCGGCAAGTGTGTTGTGCGCTTCGAAGTCTGCGTTAACCCCTTTCGGATTGTTTTGATAACGCTCAACAAGGCGCAGGATATTTTTAACCGCCTTGTCCAAATCTTCAATTTTCAGCGTTCCGTTCTTTACGTTGTCAATAATCCATTTGCGGCAAATGGCTGTGTCGCCCGGCATCTCCAAATCCAGCCCTGCGGCAACGCCCTTTACTCTGTCGTGGGTTGCGCCCCAGTCGGTCATTACCACTCCGTCAAAGCCCCAGTCGCCACGAAGCACGTCGGTTAAAAGCCACTTGTTTTCCGAGCAGTACTCACCGTTTATTTTATTGTAGGCGCACATCATAGTGTGCGGCTTGCTTTCCTTTACGATAATCTCAAAGACCTTAAGATATATTTCGCGTATTGCTCTCATATCACAAACGCTGTCGCCCATAAAACGGAAGTTCTCCGCATTGTTCAGAGCAAAGTGTTTTACCGAAACCCCTACTCCCTTTGACTGTACTCCGTTTACCTCCGCCGCCGCCAATTTACCCGCAAGATAAGGGTCTTCCGAAAAATACTCGAAGTTTCTTCCGCAAAGAGGATTGCGCTTGATGCACGCCCCCGGGCCGAGCAAAACGTCTATACCGTAATGCAACATTTCTTCGGCAATCGCTTCACCCATTTTGTACGTGTTTTCTATGTTCCAGCCCGAAGCTGTGGTTACAGCTGTAGGGAATGCAGTCGCGGGCGAGCTGCCGTTAACTCCGTTATCCCCGCCCTCTTTCTGCACGCGAAGTCCGTGCGGACCGTCCGACATTCTGACAGACGGAATACCAAGGCGCGGCACGGGATTTGTGAACATAAAGTCCGTACCCGAAACCAGCGCCGCCTTTTCTTCAAGCGTTAAGTTTTTAATTAGTCCGCATATATCCACGGCTCAATACCCCCGACTTTATTATTAGGAAATTTTCTTCAATGCTTCTTTTAAAATCAAATACGCTTCTTGCGGATTTTCCGTATTAGCAATCGCCTTTTCCATAGGACAAATATCCGTCCCCGCGCGGTTTATTATCTTTTCAACAAGCGCTTCATATTCGTAATCTACGCCGTAAAGTTCGAGAATTTTTTTGCCGCTTTGAGAAAGCGTTTTGGCAAAAACCTCTTTTATTCCGCACTTGACGAACAACAACGCCGCCGCCTTACCGACGATTAAATCCGCAACCGAGTATCCCGAAAGGTCGGCTCCGTCCGCAATAAAATTCATCATCGGCGAAATGCCTCTGCTTTCGCTGTATAGGCAACCGCCGTCTTTACAAAGGCATATAGTATGCC
>JAIDRY010000050.1 GCA_029061465.1 Clostridia bacterium | reverse complement strand
GAGGGCATAACCCGCCTTGACGGTCTTTCCACAACGGAGCTTAAAAAAGAGCTTTTAACTTATATGGGCGTGGGCGGAAAGGTTGCCGACTGCATTTCCGTGTTCGGCTTCGGCAAGCGCGACAGCTTCCCCGTAGACACCTGGATTGAGCAGGTTTATAAGGAAGACTTTAAGGGAACGCTTACCGACAGAAATAAAATCACCGATTATTTCGTCTCGCTTTTCGGTGATAAATCGGGATATATTCAGCAGTATTTATTTTACGGAAAACGGCAAAACTTATAATATGCCCGATTATTTTTCACACTATATCTGCGCGGAAAAGATATTTGAAAGGCTTGACGCGCAAACAAAAAATAAAATCCCCTCGCGCACGCTTTACCTTTTAGGCGCGCAGGGAGGGGATATTTTCTTTACCTACAATATGAAGACCTCCGCCACCAACATTGGGCGGACAATCCATAATATGAACGCGGCAAGCGTGTTTGAAATACTCGCCCTCGGCAACCCCTCCTACGCGGCTGGGTTTGCCACTCACTACGCACTTGACTGTATGCTTCACCCCGCGGTATATGCCTTTGAAAAGCAGGTCCGCTCCCCCCTCGCCCACCAGAAAATAGAGAGTGATATGGGGCTGTATATCAGCAAGTTTTATTCCACCCGCCGCAGTATACTTCCGCGCGAAAACGTGCTTGCCTGCACGGGCCCTATATACGACAGCGTAAAACCGCTGTTCCCCATCATTACCGTAACTGGCGTAGAAAGGTGCTTAAAGCGCCACTTCAACTATACGCGCTATCTGTACAGAACCAAGAAGCAGTCCTACAAATACGCGCTTGATTTTACCACGCTTGCGGGCGCCGTAGAAGACGCGGTGAGCCTGGGTATCGAAGCCGTAAAGTCCGTAATATCAGGCAATATAGACGGTGCAATTTTTGAAAAATCCTTTTTACAAAAATAATTTACACGTCTAAAATTTTATCGTAAATGCTTGCGGTTAGTAGCTTTTCGTACAGTTCGTCCTCGGTAATTTCGTCAAGGAACGTATCGCCGTAAAGCTGTAACACGAGGTAGCGGCTGCCGTCCATAAACCTCAGCGCGTCGCGGAATGTCGCCTCCTCTCCCAAAATAACGTAGCGGATATCTCTGCCGCGTTTTTTCTTTTTTGCGGCAAAGTTAATCTTCTGCGCGGGCTGCGGTTTAGTGAATGCGGAAACGAGCAGCAGCGCCGCGACTGCAATTAAAGATATATTGCGGTAGAGAAAAACGAATATTAAAACCAGCCCCGCAACGACTAAAACGCTCACCGCACGAAGCGCGATATTTGCGGCTTTGCCGCGCATAAATTTCGACAGCAGACACTTTGCAAGCCTGCCTCCGTCAAGCGGATACGCGGGCAACAAGTTTAAAAAAAGCATACCCGCGTTTGCGTAAAACACAATATCCGTGTACGCGTACGACGGCGGAAAAAACCACCACAGCCCCGCGCACGACACGCATAAAACCATATTTACGAAAGGCCCCGCGAGCGCGAGTTTCGCCTCGTCCGCGGCGGATATTCCCTCTATGTCGCACACCGCCGCCGCGCCGAAAGGCATTAAGCTCACCTTAGTGCAATCGTACCCGAGCCTTTGCGCACAAAAGATATGACCGCACTCGTGCAAAAGTGCGGTCAGGGTACATATTAGGAAAGTCGGCAATCCGCCGAACACGGCGGACAGCAGACCGACCGCAAGAAAGAGCGGATGTACGGTTATTTTCACGAATTCCAGACGGGAACTTCACCCGAAAGCGTATAGCAGTTTAACAGCGTTTCGCCGTCGTACATAGACACGCGCACTTCGGTTTCGCCGTCGGAATATGCAAACGGAATATTCGATTTTACCGTGCTGCCCTTTGCCGCGTAGACGTCTGAAAGCCCCGTAATTACGCTTGAAAAGCTTGAGGTGTGGGCAATCTGTACGGTGTAAAGTCCGTCGTTTTGCGTAACGGAAGCAACCGTTCCTTCGCATACAGGATAAACCGACGACTTACCGGTAAAGCAGATAACGCCGCTGTCGGTCATGGTAACGTCTGCGTCCGAAAGCTCGCTTACAACAGACGAAAGTTTAATTTCGCTGTACGCTGGCTCGGTCTTGGGCGCGTTGCTTTCCGCAAGCGAGCCTATGAACGTATTTATAACGCTCGAAGGCATAAATATATTGGTTATGAATATCGCGGCGGCAAGCACGCAAACCGCGATAAGCTCGGTCATAATTATTTTGCCGCCCTTACTATCGTCAAGGCGCTTTGCCTTTGCGGGCTTGGGCGGTTCGGTCAAATCCTCGGCGTAAACGTATGCGCCGACGCGCTCGTTAACGCTGTCCACCACTAAATCCTTCAAATCCGCTTCGTCGTAAGCGGGCTGTTCCCTGCGTGCCGCCTTCTTCTTAAACACGCTCTTCTTTTTTACTACGTTCACCGTGCTCACGGGTATTTCGAGCATCTCGGCGTAATCTAATTCCTGATTCATACTTTCCTCCGGTTTTTGTTGTCTACCCTATCATATTCCCCCAATCTGAGTTATAGAACAAAAATTTTTTTATTTGCATATAATAACTGCCGCTGAAAATTTTTTAAAAAATATGAAAAAATTATTGACAAACCAAACTTTTATAAATTATAATCAAATTACTTTTAAAGGAGATTGAAAGATTTATGCGTAGCTCTGCTTTCTCCAAACTTAACAAAGTGATGCGCATGTGTGACGGAATTTAACGTTACACAGGTCTTTTTGTTCGCTTAAAAAGTTAAAAAGCTTTTAAACCTGTGTGCAAGGCATACGGGTTATTTTTTATCCCTTTTCCCGTATGCGAAAGCGTACGGGTTTTTCTTTTAAGGAGGCAACTATGGAAGATAACGTGATAGAGATTGAAAATCTTAATAAAACATATAAATCCAAATCGGGCGATATTAGCGCTTTAAAGGATATAAACCTTTTTGTAAAGCGCGGGGAAATAATAGGCGTTATCGGCTTTTCGGGCGCGGGCAAGTCCACCCTTGTTCGCTGTATAAACAAGCTTGAAGCGCCCGACGGCGGCACCGTAAAGGTTTGCGGCGAGAACGTAACCGAGCTAAAAGGCAAAAACCTTCTGGCTCTGAGCAGAAAAGTGGGAATGATATTTCAAAGCTTCAACCTTCTGCAACAGCGCACGGTACTCAAAAACGTTACTTTCCCTTTGGAGGTTGCGGGCGTAAAGCGCGAGGAAAGCGTAAAACGTGCCAAGGAGCTTTTGGAAGAGGTGAAGCTTTCCGACAAGCTGAAAGCATACCCTTCTCAGCTTTCGGGCGGACAAAAACAGAGGGTTGCGATAGCCCGCGCGCTTGCATTAAACCCCGAAATACTGCTATGCGACGAGGCGACGAGCGCACTCGACCCCGAAACGACGGCGCAGATATTAAAGCTTTTAAAGGAAATTAACGAAAAGTATAATCTCACTATCGTAATAATTTCCCACCAGCTCAACGTGGTAAAGAGCGTGTGCAGCCGCGTTGCCGTAATAGACGGCGGCAGGATATGCGAAACGGGCGCGGTTGACGAGGTGTTCTCTTCGCCCAATTCCGAAGCGGCGAAAAGACTTATTGCATACGAAGGAGGCAATTTATGAATTCAGCCATATGGAACGAAATTTTAAAGGGCATCTGGGAAACGCTGTATATGTCCGTAGCGTCCACGGCGCTTGCGTACGTAATAGGCTTGCCGCTCGGCGTAGTCCTTGCCATAACCGACAGACAGGGATTAAAGCCCAATATCGCCGTAAATAAAACGCTGGGTATCATCGTAAACGTTTTAAGAAGTATCCCCTTCCTCATACTCTTCGTCGCGGTAATTCCTTTTACGCGGTTAGTCGTCGGAACGTCCATAGGCGCTTCGGCAACGATTGTGCCCCTGACGCTGGCGGCGGCGCCGTTCGTGGCGAGGCTGACGGAAACGTCCGTCAAGGAAGTCGACGGCGGCGTAACCGAAGCCGCGCAGGCTTGCGGGGCATCGCTATTTAAAGTAGTTTACAAGGCTATTCTTCCCGAATGTCTGCCCTCGCTTCTGGCAAACGCGGCGATAGCCTTTGTAACGGTTTTGGGGTATTCCGCAATGGCGGGCTTCTGCGGCGGCGGAGGGCTTGGCGCGATTGCCATAAATTACGGATACTACCGCAACAACAGCACGGTAATGTTGGTTACCGTGGTGATAATAGTAGTCATAGTCCAGATTTTTCAGGAAGTCGGACTGTATCTTGCAAAGCTGCGCGACAGACGCAGAAAAGTAAAATAAATAAAAATTTTAAGGAGAAATATATTATGAAAAAGTTTATCAAATTATTGACGGCGGCGGCATTGTCCGCATTAATCGCAGTAACCGCGGCGGCGCTTACCGCCTGCAACCAAGAGGACGAAACGACTATAAGAATAAGCGCTTCACCCACGCCCCACGCGGAGATATTAAAGACGGTAGTAAAAGACGTACTTGCCGAGCAGGGCTATACTTTAGAAGTTATAGAATATAACGACTACGTAATTCCCAACACCGCAACCGAAAGCGGGGATTTGGACGCAAACTATTTCCAGCACAATCTGTATCTCGACGACTTTAACGCAACGCGCGGAACGCACCTCAAAGCGGTTGCGCAGGTGCATTACGAGCCGTTCGGCATTTACCGCGGAAGCTATAAAAACGGAAGCCTTGCCGACATTCCCCAAGGCTCTACGGTGCTTATCCCCAACGACGGAACTAACGAGGCAAGGGCGCTGTTCCTGTTGCAGAAAGAGGGACTTATAACGTTGAAAGAAGGCATTACCGCCTCCAACGCAACCAAACTCGATGTTGTGAATAACCCTAAAAATCTTAATATAACTGAGCTTGAAGCGGCGCAAATCCCCCTCTCCCTTCAGGACGGCGCAATAGGCGTAATTAACGGAAACTACGCACTTGGCGCAGGTCTGAAGCTTGCCGACGCGGTTGCTTCCGAAGATAAGACGGACGAAAACGTTAAGCAATACGTCAACGTAGTCGCCGTCAAAGAGGGCAACGAAAATAAGCCGAAAATAAAGGCGCTCGTTGCCGCCATTTTAAGCGACGAGGTTAAAGAATATATTAATGCCACTTACAACGGCGCGGTAGTTCCCGTATTTTAATTGATAAAATTAAATTGCCGCCCGCAGATTTCTCTGCGGGCGGCTTACATATTCTCTCTTTAAAAAGTTAGTTCTGGGGTACGCTCGGGACGGTTATCATAAATCCGCTGTCGCCCGTAACAACCTGGGGAAGCTTGCCGTCCCATACGGACAGATACTCGATATACTTCATATATTCCGCGATATCCGCGCCGGTATGGTTTTCGTCATAGGCAATTTCGTAGGTAGTAACCGTGCTTTCGCCGCCGTTTTCGTCCGTAACGGTAGCCGTGTTTTCGGTTACGGTGTAACCCAACATTCTTGCGATTTCAACGCTTTTGAGCATAATCGCCTCCGCCTCCGCGCGTGCGGATGCAACCTGTGCGTCTGCTTGTGCCTGAGCTTTTGCAACCAGCGCCTTTGCGTCCTGCTCGGCAACGTACAGCGCGGTGTCGGCTTGCTCCTTCTTCTTCTCGTTCTCGTACTGGGCCTGCAATTTCTCCTGCTGAGCCATCATTTTAGCCTCTACCGCCGCCTCGAACGCATCCGAGAAAGTGATGTCCGTTAAAACTGCGCTGTTGAAAGTCACGTAGTACTTGTCGCCTATCGCCTTGGAAATTTCGGTTTCCACGGTGGGCGAAATGGTGTTGCGCTCCTCGATAAGCTTTTCCGCCTGATACTTGGAGAGCGTTGCCTTCGTGCGCTCGATAGCAACCGACTGAATTCTGTTGGTAAGCGCTACCAGACCGCCGTAGTTTAACGCTATTTCCTCAACGTTGTCCTGCCGAATCTGGAACTGCACTACCATAGAAACGTCCATAGACTGCGCGTCCGAAGTGTACGCGTCCATTCTTATTTCCACCTGCTGAACCTTTGCGTCGTACTCCTCGTACTTTCTCGTAAGATAAAAGTCGAAATAAGTACCGGGGCCTTCCACGTCGGTGATAACGCCCATTTGCTTAACCACCGCAACCGAGCCTGCGTCCACGGTATGGAACGACGCGGGAATTAAGATAAGCATAATAAGTCCCGCGGCAAACAGGCCTACCGCTACGGGTGCAACTGCCTTGCTCCTCGCGCCCCCGCCGCGCCATTTCTTGAAATAGCCGACAAAGAGCATAGCTCCGCCCGCTACCATCATTGCGATAAATACCGCCGCCGTGATAAAAGTGTAAATCATTTTACTACCTCCAAAATATATTTTATTCGTTAATTTTTCGAGAAAGTAAAAACTCGTGACAACATCTCTGTTATCACGAGTCTCATTTTTTAGAACTTCGCCGGGCGCTTTTCAGCGCCGTACTGACGGCTTCGTCACAACCCGCGCTTTGCCGCTACGGGTTGCAAATTACTCCCTCTTTATTTACACTCATATTATACTATACGAAAAGACGGTTGTCAAGCATTATTCGATATATTTTTATCGATTATTTTAAAATTTCGCAGCTTTTATCCGAAAGCTCGGCAAACTTCAAAGGCGAAAGCGTTTCACCCCGCGCCTTCAAATCTATATTGCAGTCTAAAAGGAGTTTTTGCGCCTGTTCGCGCGTGAGCTTAAAGACGTTTACAAGGTTGTTTTCAAGCGTCTTTCTGCGTGAAAGAAAAGCGGCGTGCACGACTTTTTTATACGCGTTTTCGTCCTTTACGGGTATTCTGCCCTCTTCGACGGTCAGCTTTACCACCGCACTGTCAACGTTCGGTCTTGGCGTAAACATAGTGCGCGGCACGCGCTTTAATATATGCGCACTTGCGCGTACGGCAATAACGGCGGTTATAGCGCCGTATTCGGGAGTATTCTCGCTTGCGCACAGCCTTTCGGCAACCTCTTCCTGAACCATTACGGTAAGGCTTTTACACCTTTTGCCCTCTTCTAAAAGCTTTGTTATAAGCGGCGTTGTAACGTAGTACGGCAGGTTCGCTATTACCGAGTACTCCCCGACTTCCTCTTCCAGCTTTTTCAAATCGACCTTTAAAAAATCCCTGAAAACGACTTCCGCGTTGTCCACTCCCGCAAGCGTCTTTTCAAGCACGGGCTTTAACGCGGTATCTACCTCGAACGCGATTACCCTTTTACACCTAGCCGCGATTTCTCGCGTGAGTGTACCCGCACCGCAGCCTATTTCTATAACGGTGTCGTCCGCACCCGCGCCCGAACCCGCGACGATAGAGGCGAGAAGGTTTTTATCGGTTATGAAGTTTTGCCCGAACTTTTTTTTGAACGAAAAGCCGCACTCCGTCAGCACGGACTTTATATTATTTTCCATATTTTAGCTTACCCCTTAAAAGTATAGATAAGTTTAAACGAAATAAACTACTATTGTAACGCGGGGTACTTCCGCATTACCTCACCTATGAGAAAAAAGCCTCTGCGTTCATTCGCGGGGGCTTTAATCGTTTAATTTTCTAAACAGCGCGTGCGCGTTATCCCAGATTAATTTTGCCATATGCTCCAAATCAAGCCCTTTAATCTCCGCCATATTCGAGGCTATCTCGGGAATACTCTCCGGCGTGTTGGGGAACTGTCCCGCAATCGAACGGGGCGCAAGATACGGACTGTCCGTTTCGGTTAAAAGCCTGTTTGAAGAAATTGCCGCAATCGACTTTCTTGCGCGTTTACTGCCCGAATACGTACTCGTCCCGCCGAACGAAAAGTAGAAACCAAGCTTTTCAAGCTCCATTGCAATTTCGGGCGAATACGAATAGCAGTGCATAAGCGCACCGTAACGTAACAGCGCCTTGTTTTCTTTCAGTAAATTAAACGTGTCCTCGGCGCAGTCGCGCGAGTGTATAACGACGGGAAGTTCAAGCTCGTACGCAAGTTTAAGCTGGCTTAAAAACACCCTGTGCTGTAACGCTTTGTCTGTGTCGGGATAGTGGTAATCAAGCCCAATCTCGCCTATCGCCACGCACTTTTTATGCGCGGCAAGGTCGGCAATCATCTTTAAATCACTGTCTTTATAGTCCTTTAGCTCGGTCGGGTGAAAGCCCGCAGTGAAATAACAGCCGTTGTATTTTTCGGACAAATCCCTGCAAAAGACAGACGATTTTAAATCGAACCCTGCGGAAATAACCTTTTCCACCCCCGCGTTTTCAAGCCTTGCAAACAGTCCGTTCAAATTTCCGTAGTGACCGCCGTCGAGGTGGCAGTGCACGTCTATATAATTCACGATAAGAGGCTCCCGTCGGGGACGTCCTTTTCGGGCGAAACTATCGACAGAGTTCCGTCGGGCGCTTCCGCGCAGACAATCATTCCCTCGCTTAAAAGTCCTTTCATTTCACGCGGGGGCAGGTTGCACACGACTATAACGCGCTTGCCCACCATTTCCTCCGCGGTATAGTGCTTTGCTATTCCCGACAGCACGGAAATAGTTTTATTGCCAAGGCTCACCGTCTCGTGCAAAAGCTTGCTCTTTTTAACGGCTTCGCACGCTACGACGGTACCCACGCGCATCTCAATTTTACCGAAATCGTCAATAGTGATTTCGGGCTTTTTATTCTCGTCAACTGGTGCGTTTTCCATACGCTGTTTCTCCTCTATTTTAGCAATAGCAGGTTTAATATCCTCGAATTTAATTCTTTCAAACAGCGTCTGCGGGGTTGCCGTAACGCGGTATTCCTTTTCGTTTTTGCCGTTCGCGCCTACTTCATTCAAGATTTTTTCCGCGGATTCGGGCATAAAGCACTTTAATATTTCCGCACCGACGGCTATCGCGTTCAGGAGGTTATACAAAACCTCGGAAAGCCTGTCCCTCTTGCTTTCGTCTTTCGCTAAAATCCAGGGTGCGGTTTCGTCAATATATCTGTTTGCACGGCGGAATAGCGACCAGAGAATATCCAGCGCGTCGGCTACCTTATACTCGTCCATTTTCGCGGCTATTTTGCCGTAAACTTCGCTTATGAGTTTTTTAAAATCTCCGTCGGGTTCGGTCTCCTCGCCCGTCTTTTTTGCAACACCGCCGAGGTACTGATTAGTCATCGAAACGGTGCGCTTTACGAGGTTACCCAGAACGTTTGCCAGGTCGGAATTAACCCTTTCGCACATAAGCTCCCAGGTAATAATTCCGTCGTCGGCGTAGGGCATTTCGTGCAACGCGAAGTAACGCACCGCGTCCACGCCGAAGATATTTGCAAGGTCGTCCGCGTACATAACGTTGCCCTTCGACTTCGACATCTTGTCGCCGCCCTGCAAAAGCCACGGGTGCCCGAAAACGCATTTGGGCAACGGCTCGCCGAGCGCCATCAAGAAAATGGGCCAGTAGATGACGTGAAATCTTAGAATATCCTTGCCGATAATATGCACTTCTGCGGGCCAGTACTTTTTATAGTTTTCGCCGCAGCCGTCGGGGTTAAAGCCAATGCCGGTAATGTAATTTGTCAGCGCGTCAAGCCATACATAAACGACGTGGCGGCTGTCGAAATCGACCGGAACGCCCCACTTGAAGGTCGAGCGCGAAACGCACAAATCCTGCAACTTGGATTTGAATTTGCCCTCGTCGATGGCCTTTAAAATTTCCTTGTCGGATTTGCCTATAAACTCGTCCGCCAGAAGAAAATTGTTGAACATTTCGTTTTTGCGGGAAACGGGTTGAATAAACTCGGGGTGCGTCAGTGCGTGCTTAACCAGCCTGTCCGCATACTTGCCCATTTTGAAAAAATACGCTTCCTCGCGCGCGGGCTTTACTTCCCTGCCGCAGTCGGGGCACTTGCCGTTTACAAGCTGGCTTTCAGACCAGAAGCTTTCGCACGGAGTGCAGTAAAGTCCCTCGTAAGCGTCCTTGTAAATATCGCCCTGCTCGTAAAATTTCTTAAACATTTTCTGCACGGCGGCTACGTGATAGTCATCCGTGGTGCGGATAAACTTATCGTAGGAAACGTTCATTAAATCCCAAAGGCGCTTTATCTCGCCCGCAACTCCGTCAACGAACTGCTGGCAGGTTACACCCTTTTCCGCGGCTTTCTGCTCGACTTTAAGTCCGTGCTCGTCCGTGCCGGTCATAAAGAAAACGTCGTAGCCCTGCGCCCTTTTAAAGCGCGCTATCGCGTCGGCAAAGATACTCTCGTAAGAGTTGCCTATATGCGGCTTGCCCGAAGTATACGTAATTGCGGTGGTCAAATAAAATTTCTCTTTCATACCGTCAGTATAGCACAGTCAATCATAAAAATCAAACGACTTTTATAAATATAGTTTATGAACGTCATATTTACGGCAATCTTTTTTTTGTCGCTTATATTTATTACGGTAACCGCGCCGGACAAGCTTTTAACTTCCCTTTTGGGCGGGGCGGAAAGGTCGCTTTCCACGGCTTTGACTTTGTTCTGCATATACGCCGTGTGGATGGGGCTAAGCCGACTTGCCGAAAAAAGCGGACTTTCAAAGGGCGCGGCAAGGGCGCTAACGCCCCTTTCCAAAAAGCTGTTTAAAACGGATAACCCCGCCGCCGTAGAAAACCTTGCGATGAATTTGTCCTGCAACCTTTTGGGAATAGGCGGCGCGGCAACCCCCTACGCCGTCAAGGCTATAGACGAGCTTGAAAAGGACAAAAACGACAGGGCGCAAATGCTTCTTTTCGTAATTAACGCAACGTCAATTCAGCTTATCCCCTCCACGGTAATTGCCCTGAGGGCGGGCGCGGGAAGCGCGGCGGCTTTCGATATATTTTTACCCTCGCTCATATGTACAATCTTTTCAACCGCGGTTGCAACTCTGCTGTTCTTACTGTTATATAAAAAAAGAGGGAAATAAATGGTATTCATTATTCCCTTCGTATTCATAACCGTTTTCGGCTTTGCGATATATAAAAAAGTAAAAATCTACGACGAGTTTTCCGCAGGCGTAAAGGAAGCCGTAAATTTTACAATCTCGCTTATCCCCTGCCTTGCCGCTATCTTTATGATGTGCGAGCTGTTTGAAATTTCAGGGCTTGCGGATATATTCACCAAAGCCCTGTCCCCCGTGTTCAACTTCCTCGGCATACCGGAAGAATTGACAAAGCTCGTCCTAATAAAGCCCTTTTCGGGCAGCGGTTCTCTTGCATACCTTACGGACATTATAGAAAAATACGGCGCGGACAGTTATATAACGCGGTGCGCGTGCGTGTGCTTCGGCTCGTCGGAAACGGTGTTCTATATTTCGGCGGTGTACTTTGCCAAAACCCCGAATAAAAAAATAGCTATGCCTGTGTGCATAGTGCTTATATCCACTTTTTTGACTACTATACTTGCCTGCCTTATCTGCCGCATAATGTAGCCCTATAAACGCAGAAACGACGCAAACCGGAGTTTGCGCCGCCTCTATATGATAAGGGGGAAAATGATGAGCTAAGTAAGTTGTAAACAATTCCGTTCTTTCGAAACTTTACCGCCTCTTTCAAAACGGTTATCTTGTTTACACTTAAATTATATACCATACGTATTAAAAGTAAAACATTTTAAAAAATTTTTTTAAAAATTTTAAAACGGGAATTTATGCAACAAAAAGTGTTATTATTTCACAATTATACATTTTTTGCATAAAACCAACAGATTTTTGTCGGATTTTGGATAATTATAAACTTAGATATATAAATTAAACAGCCCGCTATTTTATAAAATGAATATAGCGGGCTGAACTTTATTTATCCTTTTTTTTGCGCTTATTCTTTTTGGCTAATTTTCTTTCCTCTTTTAGTCTTTGGTTTTCTTCGACTATTTTGCCAATCACTTTGATAAATAAATAGTCGTTTTCGGTTAAAAGCTTTGCGCCATCTATTTCCGCCTGTTTCTGTAACTCTTTTCTTATATCTATATATTTGCCTTTTCGTCTACACATATTCAAATTCCCCCTAAAATAAAAAGATGCCGACCCTTGCGGGAACGGCACCGTAGAATATACCGTTCATCGCTTAGCTGCTAGACTAACCTAATAAATTCACCAAAGGGCATTTATATGTGCGATTATACAGGGTATAGTTCTACCAAGAACTATGCCCATTAGTGAAAAAAAATATTAGGTTTAATCTAGCCTTTTTATTTTAGCACTTATTATCGAAAATATCAAGGATATTTTGAAATAAAAAAAAGCCGTTATATTAACGGCTCTTTTTATATACTGCGTATTTTTGAAACTATATTTTTAAGCGCTTCTACTGCTTCGTCCGCTTCGCTCAGCGTGTTGTGTTTGCCGAATGAAAAGCGCACCGCCGACTTAACCCTCTGCGGCGAAAGCCCCATTGCGGTAAGCACGTGGGAAGGGTTTACCGCCCCCGCCGAGCAAGCCGAACCTGTTGAAACGGCTATGCCTTTTAAATCAAGCGCGAACAAAACGTTTTCGCCGTCGCAACCGTCAAAGGATATATTTGCGTGCGAGGGAAGAATTTTGCCCCCGCCGTTCAAATGCGTATCGTGAATTTCTTTCAGAACTCGGTTTACAAAATGCTCCTTTACCTTGCGTATCTTTTCGGCTTCGTCCGCTTGGTTTTTTACCGCCTTTTCAACCGCCGCCGAAAGTCCCGCGACCGCCGCCACGTTTACCGTGCCGCCTCTAAAACCCCTCTCCTGCATACCGCCCGAGATAAGGCGGGAAAATTTATTGCCGCTTTTTATATACAAAAGCCCCGCGCCCTTCGGGCCGTAAAGCTTGTGTGCGGAAATACTCAGTCCGTCGCAGAAGTCAACCGAAAGTTGATTTGTCGCCGCGTACTGAACGCAGTCGGCAAAGTAAAAGACTTTATGCTTTCGGCAGATTTCGCCAATTTCTTTTACAGGCTGAATTACCCCTGTTTCGTTGTTCGCCGCCATAACCGCGCAAAAAATTGTGTCTTCCTTTATTGCGCTTTCCACCGTCTGCGGTGTTATTACGCCGTTTTCGTCGGGATTTATAAAGGTTACTTCAAAGCCCTGCGCCGCCATATCCTTTGCGCTCTCTATCATAGAGGGGTGCTCGATTGCGGAAACTAAAATATGCCCGCTTCCCTTTGCAAGGCATATGCCTTTAAGCGCGGTGTTGTTGGCTTCCGTTCCGCCCGAAACAAAGTAAAGCTCTTCCGAACGGCAGCCTAAAAGCTTAGCTATTTTGTCGCGTGCGTTTAAGACCGCGTCCGCCGCCGTCCGCCCGAAAGCGTGCTGGGACTGCGAATTGCCGAAGCTACCCTTTAAATATGGAAGCATTGCGTCGAGAACGTCGCTATCAATTTGCGTCGTCGCCGCGTTATCAAGATAAATCATCGTTTAAACCGTATACGGAAATTATTTTTTCAACGAATTTAAGCTGTGCCGAGCACTCGTCAAGCTCGCGTCCAAGCTTTGTGGACGAGGTGGATTTATTCATTTTCAGAAGCTTTGCACTGTCCCAAAGTCTGTGCGCGGTAAAAAGCGTTGCAATGAAGAATAAAGCCGTAACGCCTATAAACACGAAGCACATAATCATATTGCTGTGGTCCATCTGCGCGTGCATTATCGAGCCGAAGTACGCGGCAAGCACGGCGAACACGAGCATGGGAACTGCCGTTATTGCAAACGCAATTAAAGATATTTTTCTTTTCTTTAAATATCTTTCTTCCCTTTCACCGCGCTGTTTTTCATAATCGGTTTTAAGGCTTTCAACGCGCGTTTTCAGTTCCGCACACTGTGCTTTAATTGCCTTCTTATCGGGCGCAAACTTTCCTTTAACCTCGTCCTCGGCGTAGTTTTCAACGCCCTCCGCGGCGGTTATTCCGTCCTCCGCGCGTGAATAGTCCGTATAGTTTTGAGTGAGCGCGATAACTTTAAGGGCGCAGATTTTTCCGTCGTGTCCGAAGCGCTCCGCCTCGTCTAAAACGTAAAGCGCGTCTTCAAACTTATTTTCCGAAATAAGTTTTTGCGCATGCGCCGCGCGTGCTGAAATATTTTTTAAGCGCTTTTGTTCCGCTTCCTCGCGCGCCTTGTCGCGGGCGGCAAGCTGTTCGGGAGTCATAACGGCGGCTTCCTCGTCGTCGCCGTCAAAGTCGGGAACTTCAAAGCCCAAAGTTTCCTCGGGTTCTTCCTCCTCGGGAGTTTCGTCGATATACAACTCCTCCTCGCCCTTTTCGTTTATTCGTATCTTGTATTTTCTGTCCTTGTCGTCGTCAATCAAGCGTTCTTCTGCCATAAAATAACCTCTTTAAAAAATTTGAGTTTTCAATTCGATTTGTCTGAATTTTCCGCCGTATCTGCTCTTTGCCCAATCCCGAAGTTCCCGCGTGGGGAAAATTGCAAACACGCCGCTTCCCGAGCCAGTCATATTTACGCCGAGCGGCGCAAAGTCTTCAAGCTCGGAAAATGCCTTTTCGACGTCGGGATTAAGCTGTGTTGCCGCAGGGTATAGCGCGTTTCCCAGGCTTCCGCCGAATGCGGTTAAATCTTCCTTTAAAAGTGCTGATAGCGCGTCCGCCGTGCGCGGTAGACTTCCCTGCAAGCCGTCGCAAACGCGGTAACACTCCGCCGTGGAAACACCGCTTTGTGGCAACAGCAAGAGTATATAAAGCTTTGTTTTAATATCGAGGCTTTGTACCCTTTCGCCCCTGCCTGTAAGCCTTGCCCAGCCGCCCGACAAGAGATAGCCGGTATCACTGCCGAGTTCGTCCGCAAGCTCCTTTATTTGCCTTTCACTGCCAACGCCGTAAAGCCTTGACATTGCGTTAAGCACGCCCGCGACGTCCGCAGACGAGCCGCCAAGCCCGCCCCCGACCGGGATATTTTTATATATGGTTATATCCGCACCACACGTCCCGAAAGCGTTAATAAAGCTTTCGGCGGCCTTTGCCGCGTTGTTATGCTCGTACGGCAGAGTTTCCGTACCGCAGCCGTGCATAACGATATTGACAAGCTTGTCCCTGCGCTTTTTCACCTTGACGGTGTCGTACAAATCCACCGTACAGACAAGGCTGTCAAGCATATGAAAGCCGTCGCTCGCGCCCGTAATGTCGAGCGTAAAATTAAGTTTTGCGTATGCCTTTACCGTTACGCCCATATAACGATTATAGCATACAAGCGCATAGTTTACAATTATTTTAATTAAAAATCCCTCCGCATTTTTGCGAAGGGATTTAAACTCAATTTTTCGACCTGAACACAACTATGCGTTCGGAACCTGATAAAGGGAATTTGAGTTCGGGATTAGTGCGCTGAATGTTGTCGGGACTTTCCGAAAGGCGCTTTGCCGTTTCCCACAGTCCGTCGCCCTTTTCGGGGATATACACGCTTATCGCGCTGTCGTTCACTTGCTTTTCCGCGCCCTCGGTTACTTCCGTAACGTAAGTTAAGCTCTTTCTCTCTCCGTCGGCGGCGGTAACTTTAATGACCGCTTCGCCCTCGCACTCGCCCTCTGCGCGCTGTCGAAGACTCAGCCCGCACACGGCGGCGGAAATGTTTTCGCAGTTGTCCGAAAGCCCTGTGAGCGTTACTTCAAACGGCATATTGATTTCCGTTCCGCGCACCTCGCCGCCCTGTTCGTAAATGAGCGTTGCGGTTACGCTTCCCTCTATGCCGTGCGGAGTTTTAGCAAACTCGGCGCGGGGCAGAACAGCCGCAAGAAAAGCGCAGGTGTAGTCAAGCTTTGCCTTGGTTGCGCAAAGTCCGTTTATGCGCTCGGAATATACCTTAAATTCCGTGTCGCAAACCACGCTTTCCGAAAGGCTCGTAAGCTCCACTTCGCAGTCCTTTGAAAAGGCGTCCGCTATGTAGGAAACTTCTTCCTCCTCGAAGAAATGACCGTAAAAGCCTAAAAGCGCGTTTACTTCGACGCTGCACTTGCCCTTATCCTCGTTGACCTTGCAGTTTACGGTTAAAGATTTTATTTCCGCACGGCAGTAAGCCCTTTGGCTGAAAAGCGCCTCGTCGCAGGCAATTTCACACTTGAAAGGAATAATTCTGTCTAAGCT
>JAIDRY010000005.1:1360-8635 GCA_029061465.1 Clostridia bacterium | reverse complement strand
CCTCTTCCTCACCGCCGAAAGTAATCGTTTCGAGGACGGAATTTTCAAACGCGCCGTTACCTATAAATTTAACTGAGTGCGGTAACGCAATTTCTTTAAGGGACGCGCAGCCCGCAAACAATTGGGCGGGAATTTCGTCGACGTCCGCTTGGGTTATATCCGCCGATGAAAGTAACGTACAGCCTTTGAACGCGCCCTTTCCGAGATATTTAAGGCTTGCCGGCAAGGTAACCGACGTAAGTCCCGTTTCCGCAAAGGCGTAATCGCCTATACAAATAACGCCGTTTAAATCAATCGACTTGAGCGAACTTCTGCCCGCAAATACGTTAGAGCCTATAACGGTAACGCCTGACGGGAGCGAAACGCTTGTAATTCCTTCGGGGACGAGTAAAATTTCCGTCTTATCCGCGTTATACAGGATTCCTCCGTCAACGGAATACAAGCTGTTGCCTTCAAGTATAAACGAAGTGAATTCGTCGCAACCGCCGAAAGGATTTATTCCTGCAAAGTCAACTTTCGTGTTCGCCGAGAGAGTAACGCTTTCAAGATTTTTGCAGTTTTTGAATGCGTATCCTCCTATTCTTACCGTTTCGCCTTTGAGTTTAAGCGACGAAATAGCGGTATTGGCAAACGCGCTCTCGCCGATATAGGCGAGGTCTGAAGTGAAGTTTACGGTAGAAAGCGAAATGCAATTTTCAAACATTCCTTCCGCAACCGAGTCCATAGGATAGTTCACGCTCTTCAAAGCCTTACAGTTTTTAAACATTCCCTTGGACGGGTTTGTGAACGCGGAGAAAGTTATGTTTTCAAGCGACGTGCAGTCCTCAAATGCATTTTCGTATGCAACCGCAACTCCCGCTACGTTTAAATCTTTGAGTGCGGTACAGCCCTTGAAGGCTTCCCTGCCGACAGTCGTAAGTCTTAAAGGATTTTCTATTTCTTTAAGCGATATACAGTTTGCGAAGCCGCGGTTTGCTACCGTCAGCGCACCCGTCATAATATCGCCCGACTCGTCGTCGATAAACTTTCTTAAGATAATCTTTTCAAGCGAAACGCAGCCTTCAAACGCGCTTTTGCCGATTACCGTAGTTTCACTGGGAATGGTTACGGTTTTAAGGCCGGTACAGTTTTTGAAAGCGTTTTCGGGAATTTCAGTCAGCGTCTTGGGAAGAACGAGCGAAGTTATCTTTCTGTTGTCCTTGAAAGTGTCCTCGTCAAGGTACATAATATTCAGCTCGTCCGGTATAACTACGTCCGGCGAACCGTAATAGCCGTACAACGTATAATTGACTATGTGGAATTCGCTTACTACGTTAACCCTAAGCGTCGTGCTTACCCTGCTGTATCCGACCGCGCTTACCGTAACGTAAGCAACGCCCTTTTTATGGGTAGTTATCACGCCGTTTTCGTCAACCGAAAGCACGTCGGGATTGGAGGATTTCCATTCGAATTCAAGTCCTGAAACGTACCACGGTTCAACGTCTACTTTAAGCGGAATTTCCGTATTCGGATAAAGCTCTACCGTCGTGTTGCTCTGGGAAATGTTCTGAATATAGTTGTCCTTGTTGACTATCGGACGGAAGGAAAGCTTTTCGGGTACCGGCTCGCTCTTAGCCTCGCCGCTTACCTTTACGGTAATCTGCGCCTTGGTAAGTCCTTTTCCGTCTTTAACAGAGATAATAGCCGTGCCTTTTTTGATGGCGAAAATCTCATTTTCGTATACCGTAGCAACCGACTTCGCCGAAGACGACCAGTCAAGCTTATAAGCAAACGTGTCTGACGGGACGACGCTCGCCGTAAGTTTATAAGCTTCGTTGGGGGACAAATTCAAAGTGTACGTTTCGTAACGGTTCTGCACCGCTTCGCCGTTAACAACAGTAGTTGCCGTTCTTGAGCCGGTGTTCTCGAACCTGTCGTCCGCACCCGTGAAAGTTATGCTGTCGCTGTACTTGGTTGCGTTTTTGAGGTTAAGGTGATACAGGCTCTGATTCATGGCGTAATCTTCTACGCCGAGATATATTTCGTCGCCGTAATCGTCGTAGAAGTCCGTTATATCCAGAGAAACCTTTGTTACCGAATTCTGTTGCGAATATACGGGTACGACGTACTTCGTCATAAGGTATAAGGTGTTATCCTTTACGTAGCAGGGCAACAGCGACTGCACGTACTGGTTGTCGTATACGTTGACGTCAAGGAAAATGCGGTATTTCGTTTCTTTGTTTTCCGTATACGGCTCGTAGCGCACTGTATATGATTTTATGCTGGGCGCTTCGTAGTCGACGTGGAAAGAAAACTCGAATGTGTCGTTATTCGCTTTGCCGTCTTTCCAGTCGATTGTGCCTTGCATACGGAACACGTATTCGCGGTTATTTGCAAGCCCCCACTCGTAGGGATTCATCTCTACCATTATGGGAGAACCGACGTTGTTTCCGCCAAGCGCATAAGATTTACGCACGTTGTGCTCGGTATTGTCGTAGACAATTTCGCCCGTAACTGCGTCGGTTACAGTCAGTCTTAAAGTCTTGGCACCCCTCAAAAGTCCGCCGTATATCATATATAACTGATATATCGTTCTGCGGTTAATGTCGTCGTACATTGAAATCGCAGCTTTACTGCTGTCGGGGAATATTTCCACGTCCTCTTCGGATTGATTATAGAGATACATTCCGAGAGGCATTATGTACTTACCGTCGTAATAAAGTCCCAACGGAGTAGTTGCGCGCGCCGAAGCAACGGGTTTATCCTCCGGCTCTATCGACGTGTCCGCGTCGGTTACGGCGAGCTCGTAAATCGAATAATCCAGTAGCGGAGCTTTGCTCCAATCGCCGTAAAACGCGAGAAAAGGTACGGAAAGGTTGGTATATGCGCCGTTTTCGGTTTTTAAAAGTCTGAAATAACCTTCGACGTACATTCCGTTTTCAAAGCTTTCGTTAAGATAATTTTTTGCTACCTGATTTAAAGTTACTTTTACGGAAATTTCCAAATCGCGGTTTGCGGGAACGGTTATTTCGTCGCCGCAGGAATATTTCGTACCGCCGATTTCAAACGTTACGTCCGCCATAGAAGTTTTGTCGTCTTTAAGCATATACGCATTTTCTTCTACGGTCTTTTTGTTTATCGCAAGCGTTTCCGTGAAAACGTACGAAGATAACTTATATTTAAGCGCTTTTGACGAAGTGTTGGAAACGATGAATTTAGCGTCGTATACGCCTTTCTTTTGAACGTCGTCGCCGAGCTCTATTTTGGTCTTGTCCGAATACCCGTTCTCCGTCGCAATTTTTAAATAAGCTTCGCTGTTGACAGCGGAATTTATATCCGCAAGTCCCGCGCCCTGCTTTCTGGGCGAATACGGATTTCCGTTCGGATTGAGCGCAATTGTCGCCGTACTCATCAGAATCTGGTTAACGCGCGCGTTCAAATCTTTACCGGTAAGGCCGGTCGTCTTTTTTACGTGCTGTCTGAGTAAAGCAACCGCACCCGCCATGTTGGGCGCCGCCATACTCGTTCCGCTGTAAGTATCGTAACCTCCGGGCACCGCGCTGGTAATTTCACCGCCGTGCGCGGTAATTTCGGGTTTTAGTTTAAGGTCGGGAGTAACGCCCCAGCCGCTGAACGCCGACATAAAAGGTCCGGCAGTGTAAGAAGCGTTAATCGTAACCGTTCCTTTAGTAATACCCCTTGAAGTAACGGCGCCTTTGACCATTGCCGTTCCCGCGTTGAGATTTACCGAACATGTGGGGATAGGTTCTTCAAGGTCGGCAAGCGACATAGTAATATCGCCGGACAGGTGGTTATATACGATAACTCCCGCCGCGCCTGCGTCTTTGGCGTTCTGCACCTTTTCAGAGAAGGATATATCGCCCCTCTTAACGAGAGCGATAGTATCGCCCGAAGCAAATTCTCTTCTTATTGCGGCAGTATAGTTTCCGTTTCTGCCCACGCCGCCTATTACTATATAATTTAATGTAAGGCAGCCGTCCTGTACTCTGTCTGAAAATTTTTCAAGCAACAGTTCGTTGAACTTTATATCGTTGGAATATGTATCAACGGCATTAGTGATAAACGAAACGCTTCCGCCGTCCGAATTGTCTTTGTTCGCTATAAAATAGGGGGACTCCTGTCCGTTTATACTTGCTACGGATAACGCGGGATAATATGTCGAAGGCGAGCCGACCGTGCCGGAGTCGGGGTTGGACGCAAGATTGACGCCGTTGCCGCCGCCGTAGCCCGAGCTGTACTCGTTGCCCGCCGCAACTACTAGGCTTATACCCATTTCTTCGATTGAAGAATAAACTTTCGTCAAAAACTCGTCCGTGGTTTCGGATGAAAAGCCGCCGGTTGAACCTAAGCTCATATTTACTACGTCCACTCCGAGTACGGCGCAATCGTTTATCGCCGCAAGAATGTCCGCAGTATCAGCACCTCCGAGCATATTGCTGTCAAGGTTGTCCGTAAAAACTTTCATTATTACGAGCTGAGCTTCGGGAGCAACGCCGATAAATTTTTCGTCGCCGAACGATTTACTGTCGTCCTTACCCGCGATAATACCCGCTACGTGAGTACCGTGGGTAGAGTACGAGGGATAAACGTTGCAGTCGTTATCCGCGTAATCGAACGCATACGGAACTTTTTGATTTATGTATACGTCGGAAGCTTCAGCGGAGGGCATACGCGAGGTTTTGGCAAGCGTATTGGAAAATTTGGAAGCTACGTACGCCTCGTCCCAGGAAGCTTCAGAGGGCATATTCAAAAATGCGTCGTGGGTATAGTCAAGCCCCGTATCGAGTACGGCGACAACCATTCCCTCGCCCTTGTATTCCACGTCGGACGAATCGTAAATACCCGTCTTGTAAACGTTTGCGTCGTTAGTCGTAACAGCGACTTTCGGCGCTTCATATTTATTGCTGTAATATACGGCTTCAACGCCGTCGATTTTCTCTATCTTTTTGACGTCGGAATAGTTTACCGAAACGGAAAATGCGTTGGTAAGCGCCGTATAGGAATATTTGAATTCATACCCTATTCCCGCGGCACGCATTTTATCAAGGACTTTCGAATGCTGCTTTATAAGCTCATCCGTCCTCTGCCCGCCTGCTCTTGAAGATACGTAATCGGAAAAAGACTGTCCCCTGAAAACGGACGATATTTTTTCAAAACCGTCGTATACGCTTTCTCCGGACAATTTTACAATAACGTTACCGTTACCGGAAAGAGAAGAAATATTTTCACTGACCGACGTATTGTACAACCCTTCCTTCACCTCGTCAAGACTGTACTTACCGGTAACGTCTTCGTAAGCTGCCGTGTTCTCTGCGGAAACGACGGATACCGAGTCTTTACCATAGTCAAGAGTCGCCAACCCGAACCCGCCCGCAAATACCGCGCAAAGTCCCAAAGCTGCAATTTTAAACGTCAATTTTTTAACCATACCGTTGCCTTCTTTTTTCGATAACGGTGCCGAATTACTTTAATCTTCGCCACGTCAATCGTTTAACTATTAATGTTATTAATGTGCTTGTTTATCAAGCACATTAGGGCATGCCCTAATTTTGAAAATAAATGTATAATTATATAGTTTATATTATAAACTTTTACTTTTTATATGTCAATGACGGTCGTATCTTGAAAGAATTATCACTTGTATAGTGATAATGTAACATAATTAATGTTTTTTTTTATAATAATAAAAATTTTTTGATAGATACTGTCGTTTTTTTATTTATTTGTACGCATAATTTTTAATTTATTCATTTGAAATATGCAAACCCTACAGCCCAACCGTTATCAAACATATCCGCCACCGGCGGTATTCGTATACAATATTTGGTGGTATCAGTTTTAGTCTTTGTCAATAAAATGCGCCCCGCCGCGGCTACTAAGCCGCGGCGGGGTTTGCAATATATTTAAATAACCGAATTATTCTCAAACGTAACTATCAGCTTTTTTAATATAGCCGTCTGTACAATTCACGAAGTATGGACCGGTGTAGTGATACCAACCGCTTCCTTTTTCAATTTCACCCCATTGCGCCTTCGTTCCATTATACCGTATATTTGTCATGTTGTGACAATACTTTAAAGCTTCACTTCCTATTGAAGTTACACTGACCGGAATTGTTATTTTATCTAGTCTCGTACAATTATAAAACGCTCTATTACCGATTGACGTTACGTGTTCGGGGATAACTACTTCAGTAAGCTTGCCACATTCTTCAAACGCACTCTTTCCGATAGAAGTTATGCCGTTGTGTAAAGTTATACGCGCAAGTTCACTACAATTTTGGAACGTACCGTTGCCGATTATAGTTACGCCGTCGGGTATCACTATGCTCGTAATCCCGCTACAATTATAAAACGTGTAATTGCCGAGTTCCGTCAAAAGGTTTGGAAGTATTATACTTGTAAGTCCGCTGCAAGCCTCGAATGCACAATTACCAATTGAGGTCACAAATGCGGGAATTTTTATACTTGTAAGTCCGCTACAACAGCCGAACGCATAGTTACCGATTTTAGTTACGCTATTAGGAATTATAATTTCGCCCGTAAGCCCGCTGCAAGTGAAGAACGTATAATCTTCTATTGTCTTTATGCCGTAGGGAATATTTATACTTGTAAGTGCCTCACAGCAATAGAATGCATATGCTCCGATTGACGTTACGCTATCGGGAATGTTTGCACTTTTAAGCCCGCTGCATTTATAGAACGCAGACTTTCCTATTGCAGTTACACTGTCGGGAATTGTTACGCTTGTATATTTCGTATTCGTTATGGCAACCCCGCCGGCAACGTAGACCACGAAAGCATAATCACCGATAGCCGTTACGGGTTTTCCGTTGTACGTGGAAGGGATAACTATATCACTATCTGTCACGGAACCTATACCGGTAACGGAATAAGAACTTCCGTCCGCAGATAATGTAAACTCTAACTCTTCCTTGGTATCAGGCTTTTTGCTTCCGCACCAAATACATTCACCGTCTTCATAGCTATGACCGATTGCACGAGTAACCTCTTGCTCGACGAGTACGGTTCCGCACACCGAACAATGCGCACCGATGGATAATCCCGTTTCGGTACAAGTAGGTTCAACGGGTAAGTCGATTTCCGAAACGTGTTCGCCTGATTCTACTACTTCTTGTTTAACAAGTACGGTATTGCAAACCGAGCAATGCTTACCTTCGGTTAATCCGGTCGTCGTGCAGGTTGCCACCACTGCTTTATCAATTACTTCGGTATGTCCGAACGGAACAACCTCTTGTTTAACCAAAACGGTATT
>JAIDRY010000005.1:0-1260 GCA_029061465.1 Clostridia bacterium | reverse complement strand
ACTGCTTTATCAATTACTTCGGTATGTCCGAACGGAACAACCTCTTGTTTAACCAAAACGGTATTACAAACCGAGCAATGCTTGCCCTCGGTTAAGCCCGTTTCAGTACAAGTCGCTGAAATCGCTTCGTCAGTTGCTTCTGTATGCCCGTTTGCATTTATGTAATTATCTTTATAGCTCTCACCACAGGTACACGTATATAAAGTAAAGCCCTTTTCCGTGCAGGTAGGTTCAACTACGCTTTCCACGTAAGAATGTTCGTGAGTTTGAGTATCGTCCTCACCATTATCTCCTGCGTTCAATTCGCTACAAGCCGAAAACCCAAACACGCAGGCAAAAACGGCAATTAACGCAAAAACCACTACTAAAATTTTCCTTTTCATAACTTTCTCCATTAAATTATAGTTTAGTTCACTTTTATTATAGTTAAATTTAACTATAAAGTCAACTCGATTGTGAAAATATATAGTTTAAATATGTAGTAAAATACTTTCAAAGGAGGAATACTGTATTTATGGACGTGATTGATAAACTGAACAAATTACGGCTTGAAAGGAATATGAGCGTTTATAGGCTTGCAGAGCTTTCCGGCATTAATCAATCGACTTTGGCTAACACTTTTTCGCGCGGTACCGTACCCTCCGTCAAGCATTTAGAATTACTGTGCGATACCTTAGGAATAACTCTTGCACAGTTTTTTACGGAAGACGAAAAACCGATGAATTTATCGCAACAGGAAATAAAGCTGATTAACAACTACCGCCGTCTACCTGAACCGATTAAAAATTCTATTGCAAATATAATTAACTCCGTACCCGATATACAAAATTAAAGCAAGCCCGCGGCGTTCGCCGCGGGCTTGATAATTTATTTCGTTGTTTTCTTCTTGACCGTTGCTTTTGCGACGGTCGTCTTTTTTACCGTCTTTTTAGCGGGTTCGCCGTCCATAGGCGGAACCTGCGGAACGTGTGAATTGTCGGATGTAGCTTCCTTAAATTCGCGCTTTATAGCGCTTCTTACAGCCTTTTCCTTTTTCAATTCCGCTTCCGTGGCTTCCTTGTACGGCACTTCGAAAATTACCGATTCGTAAGGTCTTAAATCGAATGTAAGCTTATACTCTCTGCCGTCGCAAAGCTCTTTTTTTGTATCGACTTCCAGCAAGTCGTATTCGGAGTACGTTGTGAAAATCCTCTTATATCTGCCCTCAACGGGTGCGCCTACGCCCATATCGTGCCTTTCAACGGGTGCATAGTTGCAGAC
>JAIDRY010000049.1 GCA_029061465.1 Clostridia bacterium | reverse complement strand
GGGAAATTCCCTCAATGTTGCTTGCGGATACGGGTGCGCGGCTTGCTTCGGTAAAAATTAAATTTACAAAGCTTTGGGCGTATATACTCGTCGCCGTATTATCAGTCGGAATAGCCGTTGCGGCGCCGTTTGTTCCGTTAAAGCCGGGCGAGGCGGAGGACCCCCCCTACGTCATCAGCGATTGGCAGGACGAAGCGCTTGCGGAGCTTATAGAATACGTGCGGAAGTCGGACGCGGACGAGCAGACAAAGACGGGAACGGTAGCTGAAATTTCCTCTCTCGCAAAGCTTAAAGAGAGCGAAGTTACAACAAGCGAAATGGAAACTTTCGTGAACTTTGCAGCCGATAATATCCGTACCGTATACGACAATGCCAACCTTAGTTACAGGGTAGAAGAGGGCGAGGAAGAACCGGAAGAGTACAGAATACAAAGACAGATTAACACCGTCGTAGGCGAGTACGCAATTGCAAAGCTGTACGAGATATTCGATATAACTCCGCCCGAAAACGGCGGAAGCACTCCGGAAAAGCCCGGCACCGACCCGAACGACCCGAACAATCCGGGAAGCGACCCGAGCGACCCGAACAACCCGGGCGGCGAGCTTATCGGCGCGCAGGAGAAATTCTTCGACCCGGAGCTCGGTTATATAAGTTACAGTCAGGTTCTCGATAAATATTACGCCGTAATCGGCGACGCAATGGATGACGGAGTAATCTCTACCGACGAGTGGTTCAGCATAGTTCTGCTGTATTACCAAATGCTTGGCGGGGCAAACTAATAAAAAACTTTTCAAAGGTGATTAATATGCAAAACAGTGGAAACGTAGAACAATTCAGCGAAGCGATAAATAAAATCAAAACGGAGCTGAGAAAAGACCTTGTCGGGCAAGAAGAGGTTGTAAACGATATTATCGTTGCAATAATCGCCGGCGGCAACGTACTTTTGGAGGGTATCCCCGGCGTCGGCAAAACCAGGCTTGTAAGAAGTTTGAGCAGGGTGCTTAAACTGCCCTTCTCGCGTATTCAGTTCACGCCCGATTTAATGCCCTCGGACGTTACCGGTACCAACGTTATCGAAAAGGACGAAAAGGGCAAAATGAATACCGTTTTCCAGCGCGGCCCCATCTTCGCAAACCTGGTGCTTGCGGACGAAATCAACCGTGCAACGCCCAAAACGCAGTCTGCAATGCTCGAAGTAATGCAGGAGCATAAGGTTACGGTTGCAAATACTTCGTATCAGATAAGCGAGCCGTTCTTCGTGCTTGCAACGCAAAACCCCGTTGAACAGGACGGAACTTACCCTCTGCCCGAAGCGCAGATGGACCGCTTTATGTTTAAGCTTATAATGCAGTTCCCCTCTGTGGACGAACTGAAAGGCATAGTAAATATGACGCAGATTACTATGGACGAAACCGCGCAGACGGTCGTTGACGGCGAAACTATTTTAAAGATGCGCGAAACCGCAAAGGGCGTGCCCGTAGCGGACGGCGTTTTAGAATACGCAATGACGCTTGTTGCGCACACTCATCCCGAAACGGAGGGGACGAGCGAAACGGCTAAAAAATATATTAAGTACGGCTGTTCGCCCCGTGCCGGACAAGCGCTTATTACCTGCGCAAAGGTCCGCGCGTTGATGAACGGAAATTATAACGTTGCGTGCGAGGATATAGACGCGCTTCTTTATCCCGTACTCCGCCACAGAATTAAAATTAACTACAACGCTATAAACGAAGGGCTTTCGGTTGACGACGTAGTAGAGTTACTTATAAAAGAGCATAAAAAACACAGTAAATAATGGCTGAATACGTAATTAACGAAGCGTTTTTACAGCGCGTTGAGCGGCTGCAAACACTTCTTAAAAACAACATAGCCGGCTTATTCGGCGGTAATCACAAAAGCAGAACGTACG
>JAIDRY010000048.1 GCA_029061465.1 Clostridia bacterium | reverse complement strand
ATAATATATAATTGTTTTATGGAACTTGAAAAGATTGTGGTCGCAAGCGGCAACAAGGGAAAGATTGCCGAAATAAAAGCCATATTCAAGGGCGTTGAAGTAATCCCCATGCGCGACGCGGGCTTCACCGATGAGGTTGAAGAAACGGGAAGCACATTCAAGGAAAACGCAAAATTAAAGGCGGAAGCCGTTGCCAAGGTTTTAAACCTTCCCGCCCTTTCGGACGATTCCGGACTGTGCGTAGAGTGTCTTAACGGTGCGCCCGGTATTTATTCGGCTCGGTTTTCGGGCGAGGGCGAAAAGGGCAACAGGAAGCTTTTGTTAAAGCGTATGGAGCACTGCACACACAGGCGCGCGTACTTTGAAAGCGCAGTGTGCCTATGCCTGCCGGACGGCAAGACGTTCTTCGGCGAGGGCAGGACGTACGGCAAAATTCTGTATGAAGAAATAGGTGAAAACGGCTTCGGCTACGACAGTTTGTTCTACTCCGACGACCTTAAAAAGAGCTTCGGGCTTGCGACGGACGAAGAAAAAAATTCGGTATCGCACCGCTACCGCGCATTGTGCGATTTAAGGAATAAGCTTTGAAAACTATCGTAGTCATATCCGATACCCACGGCAATATGCGAAAGCTTGAAACCCTCAATGGTATTTTCAGCGAGGCGGACTATATAATTCACCTCGGCGACACCTCGGGCGACGGCTCGAAAATACGCGCCGAGTTCCCCGACAAGACAGTACTTATAAACGGCAACTGTGATTTGGTCAAGCTCGGCGAAGACGAGACGGTTTTGGAAATAGAAGGCGTTAAAATATTTGCAACACACGGGCACCTCTATTCCGCAAAGACGACCTTGAAAAGACTTGCTGACAGGGCGAAAGAACTAAACTGCAAAATCGCGCTTTACGGACACACGCACTGCGCACGCGAGGACGAGTTTGACGGCGTTACACTTATCAACCCCGGTAATATGTCGAGGTATTCGCAAAACAGCTACTGCTATATGGTAATCAACGGCGGTAAAGCCGTAAGCAAAATAGTAACACTCCCCAACTGAGGATTTAAAATGAAATTCAAACAGACCTTCCACGTGTTCGTGGATAACTTCAATATCATCTATAAACAGCTTTTGTACAGGCTTATTATCTTAGCCGTTACAAGCATTATCTGTACGCTCGGCGTTTATCCCTTTATAAAGCAGCTTATAAATTCCCCGCAGCTCAACGAGCTTGTGGGCAGCGCCAAGGACTTTATAATGAACCTTTTAAACGGCGAGGTATCAGAGCTTAGCGAAATATCGAAAAGGGTACAGGCGGCGTATGCCGACTTTATGGCACTATTAAATACGGAGGTTTCCCACCTCGTACTTGCGGCATTTTTATTGCTTATTATCTTTTTAATATCGCGCTGGTTTACGGGCATAGGCAACTACGCTACGGCTTCGGTTATAAACGACAGAATGGCACTTCGCGCCAACTCGCCGTTTTTCAGCACGATGATACGCACCCTGAAAGATTCGACCGTATACAACGCAATATACGTCCCCCTTTCCATACTCTACGATATTGCCGTTGCGGTTGCAATGTTCTTCCTTTTGTTCACGCTTTTAAGCAGCGTAATCCCCTTCCTTCTCAGCGTATTTCTATTCATTCTCGTTATCATCGTATCACTTATTCTTAAAATGACTTTCACAACCGACTGGCTTCCCGCGCTTATACGCGGCAAGAAAGGGCAGCTCGGCTCGTTTAAATACACCTTCTCGCAGAGAGGTAAAAATACGCTCAGCGTAATGTCCAACTTCTCTGTTCTGACCATTCTCGTATTTGCAATAAACGCGGCGGCGGTTGTGCTCACCTTCGGCGTGGGTTTGCTTATAACTATTCCTTCAAGCTATGTGATACTCATTTGCTTCGAGTTTGTAAACTATTACAACAGAGAAGGGCTTAAATACTTCATTGACGACAGGACGATAGTTTCCACCGCTGGCGATAAACCCGTTACGCGCGAATCCTTTTTCCGCGGCGACGACGAGTAAATTTTACGCATTATTTAACGTTTTTGAGCATATTTTTTCAAATCCCCCCTTTACAAGGGGGATTTTTTTATGTATAATTGTATAGATATATTAATAGTTACGCATATATGAAGGAGAAAGAGATGGATTATAAAAGCATTTACGAAAGCTGGCTTTCCGATAAAAGACTTAACGCCGAAGCCGCCTCGGAACTTAACGATATAAAAGACAATAACGAAGATATAGAATACCGCTTCGGCGCGGAGCTTGAATTCGGCACTGCAGGTATGCGTGGAATAATAGGTTACGGTACGAATATGATGAACGTATACACCGTAAAGCGCGCAACGCAGGGCTTGGCGGAATTTATTAAACAGCTCGGCGCGGAGGCTATGCAGCGCGGCGTTGTAATTTCCTACGACACGCGCAGAAAGAGCGAAGAATTTGCCAGGGTCGCAGCCGAAGTACTTGCGGCGAACGGCATCAACGCATACAAGTTTGACGACGTTCACCCAGTACCTATGCTGTCGTTTGCGGTGCGCGAGCTTAAAACGATAGCGGGCATAATGGTTACGGCGTCACACAATCCCAAGCAGTACAACGGCTACAAGGTATACGGCGAGGACGGCGCACAGATGAGTCCCGAAGATACCGCCGTAGTGGTTGAATACATACAGCAAATTACCGACTACCTCGGCACTCCCCCCCCTACCGTGGAACAGGTCAAAAAGCATATAAAGCCCGTTCCCGCCAAGGTAGACAAAAAGTATTATAAGGAGCTTAAAAAGCTTACTCTTTCCAAAAAAGCCGTTAAAAAATGCGGCAAGGATTTGAAGCTCGTCTACACCCCCGTGCACGGCTCGGGATATATCCCCGTAACCACCATTCTCAAAAAGATAGGTATAAACGCAACGGTCGTCGAGGAGCAGAAAGTCAAGGATACGGAATTTTCTACGGTTGAAGTTCCCAACCCCGAATTCAAAGAAACGCTTTCCCTCGGCATAAAGCTTGCGGACAGGATTGGCGCAACGGTAGTATTCGGAACAGACCCCGACAGCGACAGGCTCGGCGTTGCGGTTAAAAACAAGGACGGCGAGTTTGAAGCGCTTTCCGGCAATCAGGTCGGCATACTGCTATTAGACTACATACTCACAAGACTTAAAGAGGAAAACGCACTTCCCGAAAACGCGGCGGTTGTCAAGTCCTTCGTCTCCACGGGTATGGCAAAACCCATTTGCCAGAAGTTCGGCGTAACCCTTTTCGAAACGCCCGTCGGCTTCAAATTCATAGGCGAAAAGATAAAGCTTTGGGAAAGGGATAAATCGCACGCCTACGTATTCGGCTTCGAGGAGAGCTGCGGGTATCTTCGCGGCACCCACGCACGCGACAAGGACGCGGTAGTCGCTTCTATGCTGTGCGCGGAAATGGTATGCTACTACACCTCCATTGGCAAAACGGTTTACCAGCGCTTGCAGGAAATTTACAGCGAGTACGGCTACGTCTTAGACTGCAACGTTTCCATACCCTTCAAGGGCTTGAACGCAATGAAGGATATGAACGCCGTAGTCGATTCCCTCAAAGTCAATCCCGTAAAAGAATTTGATATTTACAAGGTTGCTTCCGTCAGGGATTATTCGAAGAATTTAAAGACGGACGTTGCCACGGGCGAGGTTTCGGAGATAGGGTCTCCGCTCACCAACTGCGTGTACTACGAGCTTGAAAACGGAAGCTTTATCTGCGTCCGTCCCTCGGGCACCGAACCCAAGCTGAAAATTTACTATTCGGTAAAATCGCGCAACAAAGCCGAAGCGGAAGAAGCGCTTGAAAAAATGCAAGCCGCCGTGCAGAAAGTCCTCGGCAAATAATTACAGATTTAACCGCCCTTTCCCGAGCTCGGGGAAGGGCGTTATATATTGACAATATTCACTTATACTACTATAATAAAAACGGTTATGAACGCTTTGGAAAAATTTTTACAACCGATATCCAAATGGAGAATGGAAACGCCCGAATTTTACGGAGCGTTCCATTTGATATGGTTGGGCGTAGCGGTAATTGCCTGCGCGCTTATATTTTTCCTGCGCCGTAAGATAAGCCCCAAAGCCGTGGATATAACGCTTATCGTCTGGGGCGTGGTTTTAATCCTGTTGGAAATTTTAAAACAGCTTTTATCCTCATGCCACTTCTCCGCGGACGGCGCAAGCTGGTCTTACGCCTGGTGGGCTTTCCCCTATCAGTTCTGTTCTTCGCCGCTGCTTATCGCAATTCCCGCGGGAGCTTTAAAGCGCGGCAAAATAAAACAAGCGCTTTATAACTTTTTGTCCACCTACACGCTGTTTGCGGGGATTGCCGTAATGTTCTACCCCGCCAATGTTTTCGGCGGCTCGGCTTTTCTGAATTACCATAGTATGTTCTGGCATTCGAGTATGGTTGCGGTCTGCTTTATGTTGCACGCAACCAAAACCGTAAAGCCGTCCTTTAAAGGACTTTTAAGCGCAACCGTAGTATTTGCGGTAATGGCTGTGATAGCGCTGATACTCAATATCGCTATCGGCGATAAGGTCAACCTTTTCTATATCAGTCCGTACGTGCCCTTCCCCGTGCCAATTGTCAAGCTTATCTGGGAAAGCGTACCCTTCCCCGTCTATTTCATACTGTATCTTTTGGGCTTCTCGATAGCGGCTGGTCTTATGTTTGCCATATCCTACGGCGTATCGAAGCTTAAATGTGCATATGTAAATACTAAAATTAAAAAAGCAAATCCCGACGGTACTTGCGACGCGTAAGTACAGTAAAAAATCCCTCTCCGCACTGAGAGGGATTTTTGATTTAATCTTGAGCAGCCTTTTTATCTTTTGCCGATTTCATTATTACCGACGGTATAAACGTTATTACCGAGCCGAGTATCGCTATCAACGCCATAATTACGGTGGTTACTACAAACAGAAGCGCCGCGATTATGCCGAGGAAAAGTTTTGCTATCAGCATAAACAGGATGGATTCGATTTCGAGCGAGAAGATAAATCCGGGTAATTTGAACGTGAAGCCGCCCGCGGTGAAGATATCGCCGATGACGCCGCCCCAGCAATACTGACTGACGAACGTGAACGAAAGAATAACGCCGAGTATCATCATAAAGATTAAAACCGTTTCGTGCGTTGACAGATACAGTATAAGGAAGCAAACGAGATTAATTACCGCGAAAACTCCGCCAATCACAAGTGAAAGATTGCGGGTATATCCGTCGGTATCATCGGGGGCGTCCCTCAAATCATTTATGAAATCGGCAACCGCGTGGATACAGCCGAATACCGCGAGGGGAACGAGGAACGTTACAAAACCGCCCAAGCCGTTATCGCCGAACGTACCGTTCAACGTAAATATAGTAAACAGCACGTAGCAGACAAGCGGAAGTATAACGCTTATCGCAAGCTTAAAGTCGAAGCCGCTGCCGCGCTGTGCGGCAACCATGCGTGCCTTTGCGGCGTCGGCGCTTGCCTGCTCCGCCGCCTTTTGTTGCGCTCTCTCACGCTTAATGCGCTCCGCACAGCTTTTGCAGACTATCCTCGGAGAAGTGCAGTAAACTTCGTCCTCGTTAAGCATTTTCCCACATTCGGTGCACATACCTATAACGTTATTTATAGTGCGCTCGGACTGCTGATAGGTTACTTCGTCGTCAGTAAAATAACTGAGCGGAACCTGAAAATATTTCGCTATTTGCGACATCGTTTCAAAATCGGGTAACGATTCACCGCGCTCCCATTTCGAAACAGCCTGATAAGTTACGTTGAGCGTTTTACCCAGCTCTTCCTGCGTCATACCGTGAGACTTTCTTAAATATGCAATCTTTTTACCGTAGTCCATATTCGTCTTCCTCTTTTGATTTCTACCTCAATTATACTAAAAATCAATACTCACTTCAATAATTTCCACTAAACTGTTAGTTGAATTTCTGTCTTTATAATGGAATATCAAAGCGGCGCGGGCAATAATGCCCGCGCCCGCCTCATACTGTTTGTCAAAACTTAAACTACTACTTTACTATTGCCCACACACAGCAATCAACTAAATTATTGTCCTTAAATATACCTGATTTTTTAAGTGTGCCCTCGTATTGCATACCTATCTTTTTCATAACTCTGCCGCTTTTGGGATTTTCAACGTGATGCTTCGCCTGTATTCTTTCATAGCCGACGGAAAACAGAAGCTCTAATACTCTTTTTGCCGCTTCGGGCATAATTCCTCTTCCCCAATAATTATCGCCAAGTACCCAACCAAGCTCGGCACAGCGTCTTCTCTCATCACTGGCGCAAACGTCGATACAGCCGATAACCTCGTTACTTTCTTTCCATACAATAGCCCAGCGGTAAGTATTTTCTTTTTCATACTCGGGTAAAACGAAATCCGAAAGATAGCTCTTCACACCCTCAACGTTTTCGTAGTGCGGCCAACACAGATATTCGGTTACCTTCTCTTTACCCGCGTAGTTATCAAACATATTCTGAGCGTCGGAAAGCTTGAATTTCCTCAAAATCAGTCTTTCGGTTTCTATCGTCTGTGTGCCTGTATGTTGCATAAAACGCTCCTTTTGTTCTTATTCAATATATAATTTCAGCCCACCATTTTGCCCAAAAACTCGGCGAAGGCTATGCGCCAATAGGCTTCGTTATGGGTTGCTTTATATACGTAGTTTTCGGTTATGTCCGAAGCGGCGAAGCCGTAGGACGTAAGGTTTTTAATTTTTTGCGCCGCAGGCAGCAGCATATCTTCCAGACTGTTATCGTTCTTGCCGCAGTAGACGTACACCTTCGGGCGCCCTGCGCTGAAATTCTTGCCGTTATAGAACCGCGTCCAGTCGCTTTGTCCGAACAGGCCGTTTGCGGGGGATAACGCGCCGATATAGCCGTATAAACCGTTATCGCGCAGACCGAGATAGTATGCGGCAAGCCCGCCCGACGACGAGCCCACGATACCCGTTTTCTCCCTGCTCGTATCGACCGAATAGTGCGACTTAACCCACGGCATAAGCGTTTCCTTCATAAAATTGCCCAGCTCGTCGAGCTTGCCGTTATAGAAGCCCTGCTCGTCCGCCAGATTAGTAAGCGTGCCGAAGCTCTGACTCATCGTAAGCTCGGAATCCCTGTGCCCGTCGGTTGTGTCGATAGCAACAATAATAACGCCGTCCCTTCCGTTTTTAACTAAGGTGTTTACCTCGACGTCGACCGCCCATGCCCCGTAGTTTT
>JAIDRY010000047.1 GCA_029061465.1 Clostridia bacterium | reverse complement strand
CCGCAAGAAAGGAAGAAGTCGAACACGCGCAGGAAGAGGGGATTAAATTCGAAATATTGCGCAATCCCGTTGAAATAATCGGTTACAATAATCCCGACGACCGCCGCGACATTAAAAACGGATTTGTTACGGGTATCAAGCTCATTAAATGTGAGCTTGGCGAGCCTGACGAGCGGGGAAGAAGAAAGCCCGTTGAAATAGAAGGAAGTGAATACGTGCTTGATGTTGATACGGTAATTATGGCAATAGGAACAAGTCCAAATCCGCTAATAAAAAACACGACGGCGGGGCTTGAAGTAAATTCACGCGGCGGTATAGTTGTCGAGGAAAATACGGGAGCAACTTCCAAAGCGGGAGTATATGCGGGCGGCGACGCCGTAACTGGTGCGGCAACTGTAATACTTGCAATGGGCGCGGGCAAGACCGCAGCAAAGGCAATAGACGAATATATAACTCAAAAATCAGAATAATAAAATTATGGTAATTATGGAAAATTTGTGTGAAGTATTTGAAAGCAGTGAAGCAATCAACATATACAAAGAAGGTGTAAAGACCTCTTATTCCGTCGGTGAAAAAGAATATATAGATATACTTTCATGTTGGAATAAAATGATTGAAAACTCGAGAGAAATGCCCGCTTTCGGCGTCAGTTTAAATCATTATACGCTAGCTGAAATGAAGAATGGGCTTTGGGTTGAATTTGAGTTTGACGGCAAGATAGAAGTGAACGGAATGGACTTTGAAAAGCTGTTAATTGACGTCAGAAAAGAACATAGCGGTTTTAATCTTATAAGATATAACAGCAGGAGCGGATATGACGGAAGATGCTATTATCTTGATTTGGTCGATAAAAATATGGCCGTTTTATATGACATATTACAAAAAATATAATATTTACAAAGTATTATGCCACGCATAATCACTTAAAAGGAGTTAAAATGAGGGATATACAAAAGACTGTAGGGCTTATAGCCGACAAGCAAAAGAAATGTTTTTTATCTTATATTGATGAAGACGGGTTTCCGCAAATAAGAGCAATGCTCAGCCCGCGGGAAAGGGATGGCGTTAAAGTTTTTTATCTGTCAACAAATACATCATCAAAAAAGATAGGATGCTTTTTAAAAAATCCTAAGGCAAGCTTATATTTCGTCGACCAAAGATTTTATAATGCGGTTTGCCTTTCCGGAACGGTCGAAGTCTTGCAGGATGAGGATACTAAAAAAAGAATTTGGCGTTTGGGCGATAAAATGTATTATTCTAAAGGTGTTAACGACCCGGATTATTGCGTTTTGAAGTTTACCGCGGAAAAAGGCAGAAGATATTCAAATTTTAAAAATGAAGATTTTTTGATGGAGGAGAATTAAAATGGTTGAGTTTAAATCAAAATTTGATGCAAGCAAGGCAAAAGCTCTTAACAATCTTTCGCTTAAAAGAATGAAGTGGCTGTTTATTATAGCAAGTTTATTATTTATTACCGTTGGAGCGCTTGGTATAGCATTCCGTGAAGATGAATATGACACTGTCATTGGTATTTGTTTTATAGTTATCGGTGTTATGTTTTCGCCTCTTGTAATAGGGTTAACTTATGTTTCTCAAAGAAATATTAATAAGTCGATGTCTGTTTTGAGCGATTATACCGATGAAATTTATTCCTTTGACGAGGAGAATATAACGGTAACTCAGCAGAAAGGTAACGTATATTTTGCACAGACTAAGGCGTCATACAACTATATATACAAAATTTTGGAAGATAAAAATTATTACTTTTTATATATATCTAAAATGCAGTGCCACGTAATAGACAAGGCTTCGCTTACGCAAGGCAGTCTGGAAG
>JAIDRY010000046.1 GCA_029061465.1 Clostridia bacterium | reverse complement strand
ATCTACACCCGTGCGCTTAACGCCCTGACTGTCCTCGTAATTGCGAAGCTCAATAGAACCGCTTACCGCGACCTTATTGCCCTTTTTCAAATACCTTGCCGCAGTTTCAGCCAAGCCGCGCCACGCGACGATATTGAAAAAATCCGTCTGCCGTTCGCCGTCTGCGCCCGAGTAGTTTCTGTTTACGGCTATTGAAAAGCGACAAATCTTTATGCCGCTGTTCGTTTCCGTGAGTTCGGGAGTTCTCGTTAAATTGCCTATCATAAACACTTTTTGCATAATTGTTCTCTCCTTATTGCTTGTCTTTTTAAAGTGTGATATCTTGCATGTTCGCTTTTAGTCATTAAAAGCAAGTTTTCGGGACGGTTATCCGTCTTAATTTCGTTTATATGATGTACTACTTCTTTTGTTCTATCAACGATACAGTTGTGTGCTTTTTCGTAAGCTAAAATATGTTCAAACACATACCCGCTTTTACTTGCAAAAGGGTGTTCTGGCAAATAAACAAGCCTGTACCCGCTTTTATGCTTTTTTATATGTCCGCCGTATTCGGTTGGTTTTAGCAATATACCTTTTCGGGCACTGCTTATTTTTAACCGAGTAATGGCTTTAACCTTTCTGCCAGTATTAAGTTGCGATATTTTATCTTTCACTTCTTTTGTATGATGTTTGCCAAGAAAACCTTTATGTGATTGCCTTGTTGGTATTTCATAGTTATGTATTTGATTAAAAACCCAACCTACCGACACCCCGAAAATTTTGGCAATATCATGCATTGGTACATTTTGCACAACGTACATTTTTTCAAGTTCTTCTTTTGTGGGAAATACTTTGTTCATTTAACACCTTTACCTCTCTTGATTTTTATTTCTTGCTTGATTTTGCAGGTCCCTTTACACTTCGCTACGGGAATTTTGCAGTTTAGGCAAACGTCGATTAATTTCTGCCGTTCTGCTTCCATCAATTTGCTTTCGGCCGCTTCTACCCGCTGACGAAACCGTTTTCGCGCTTCCCTTAACTTGCAGTCATGGTACTTGCATCTACATCTTCTACCGTCAATTTCAGTCATGCATCTTATATCGCCGTTGACGGTGGTTTCCGTTGATATTGTCATTAGTCCCCCTCGCATTCAAGTCGTTTATATCCGTTAACGATTGCCCGCCTAACTTCCTTACATTTAGCAAGGTCGTCATCTTGATACTTCAAATCAAGCTCCGCGATAATGCCGATAAGCCTGTCATTTAACAGTACGATATTAAAGCTTGCTTTTAGATGCCGGATAAAATCCAACAGTGCTTCCTTTAATCGGCGCGAACAATGAAGTTCCTCAAAAATTTCGTCGTAAGATTGTAACTCTTCTTTTTTATTACTTACTTTCTTACTTACTTCAATATCTTCTATTATTTCAGTTTCTTTCTGCTTATTTCTGTTCTGTTCTGTTGTTGAATAAATCTCGGATTTATCGTCTATTTTCTCGGATTTATCGTCTATTTTCTCGGATTTATTTGAATTAGGGTGACTTTTATAAAAGGTGTCGAGTTGTGCTTCTTCTTTTTCTGTTAAAAGCCAATACTCACCCTTTATCTCTGCGACGTTACGCTTTCGCCCTTTCATGGCTTGCACGTACCGTTTCTGTATTCCGTGGCTCGTAAAAACAGTGTTCTTGTTCAGACTAAATGCGTCCAGCAGTGTTCTGTCTGCCATAAATGTCAATATGAGCTGCACTTTATCAACCGTGATTCCGCAGTCTTCCGCTAAATCTTCAAGATAGCCTTCGTAATCATCGGGTTTAAAATAATATCCGGTTCCGTACACGTCGCAGAGTATATGTACGAAAACAGCCAATCCGTCTGCCTTATACTTTCGCAGTAAAGGTCTTAAATCTGCTTTCTTCGAGAAAATATCGCAATCCAAAGTAAAGTAAGATAAATCTTCCCTTGCTTGGCGCGGCAATTTACACCTCCTTAACCTGATATTTCTCCCGCTTTGATAAGCGTTTTCTTACACTCCGGCGAACACAACGGTGTGCCGTATGCTTTAACTGTTTGGTCAAATAACTTTTTATCAATCTGCCTACCACATACAGCGCATTTATAATCCTCTGCGGCAAACGCATCATCAGAGTTTGATTGCGCCTTTTTAGGCGGTTTCTTATCGTTCTGGTTGAGCGGCTCGTTATCGTCGTCCGGGTCCGCGCACGTCTCTTCCGTGGGTATCGACAGTATCTGGAAGCAAGCGTACTTGTAAGCCACAGACATACACTTGTTACTTACCTTATCGCCGCTGTCCATTGCCTCGCCTACAACTACGGCAGAAACGCTTGTCCCGTCCTCGGCATAAAAGGTATATTTCACCTTCAACACTTGATACAGCACTTCGCTTCCCTTTGCGGTCTTGCGAATTTCCCGCTCCATTATCTCCAGCACTTCCGGCACGGCAAATACCTTATGCTTTGCAAATAGCGGATGGAGAGTATTAAGCACTTGGTCCACACCGCGGTACTTGTAAGTTCCACCGCTTTGCACTTGCTTGTCCTTGCCGATAAAATCGACGTCGGCTTGTACAGCCGCTAAGCTTTCGTATATATTCATACAGCCTCCTTATTTTTGTTTATATTGTACGGACAGTTGTCCGTCGGATACGCCTCGTTATAAAATGGATAATGCACCGCTTTGTAATCCGTAGGAATATTCTTTTCGGGCAACAGCTCACCCGTCGCCGCGCAGAAATAATCGTCGCCGCGCCTTACTTTGTCACAGCAGTTGGAGCAGCCGTATTTGCAAAGCTCTTGCCACTTTTCATTCGCCCGGCGTTGCTGTTCCTTTGCTTCTTCGATTTGACGAAGCTCGTAACAACGCTTTGCCATACTGACCAAAAGTTCCGATACTTCGGGCGCGATTTCTATCAGGGAAAACTTCTTCGCGGTATAATAGCAATTTTTTAAAAGATTTTCATACTCCCGCGCGTTCCCATACTCCGTCGCCCAGGAATACGGTTCAAAGTACAATTTCACAAGTTGCTTATTCTCCGTCTCTTCCCAACCGCAATTCGTTTCGTAAAGGAAATGGCGGCTTTGGCTTTCCGCATCATTCAACCGTGCGTTCATATCCACTTCGGTGTAGTCAAAGAAGATTTGTCCGTCTTGTACGTATAGTTTCATTTCTTTAATCTCCGCGCCAATATTTTGCCGTAAACTCCACATTCTTCAAGCGGGACTTCACGCAATACTTTGAGTTCACTCGTCCTGACTTTACCGTCAGTGTCGTCTGGTTTAACTATGTCTGAAATTTTCGTTTCCACTTCAAGGATTGCCAAATCGGTCCACTCTTGCCCAAACCTTAACGCCCAATCTAAATGCGAGATATGAAGACCTCTACCACAACTTTCTTTAGTGTCTTGGTTACAATCGTTCTGGATTATGACGCCTATGTTATAAATAAAGTCTTCATTATAATCACTATGGAAGCATCCATCCGCAAATTTATGAACCGCTTTGAAGAACGTGGCTTTTGTTTTGGTGTGCTTGATGCCGTAGAAATCCATAAACTCGAATATGTTTTTCGGCATATACACAGTACGAGCATTACCGGATATTTTTATCTTAGCGCCTTGAAGCACATCAACTATTTGAGCATTACCCCACGCCACGACGGAACTGTTCTCCCACGCCACGACGGAACTGTTCTCCCACGCCACGACGGAGCTGTTACCCCTCGCCAAGACGGAGCTGTTACCCCTCGCCGAGCCGCGCCAATTCTATTTTGTATGGACATAAGTCCTTGCGAACGGTCTTCAGACGTCGAGGCAAATT
>JAIDRY010000045.1 GCA_029061465.1 Clostridia bacterium | reverse complement strand
GTCGGCAGCGTCAGCTGTGTAAACGAGACAGCACTTATAACAATATTGTATATAGTCTTTCATTTGATGACGAAAACGGAGAGGTTGTTGTTTCTGACGGTAGTGCAAGTGCAGCACTTACACGCAAAGACGAGCTTTATACCTATACTCTTGTAGATAGTTCCAACACTTACAGTTTTAACGGCGGCGGCAATCTTTCGGGCGGCGGAACGCTTACTGTTGAGCGCGTGGCAGGGGCTAAATCAACTTATACCTATAAAATTGTTTCCGGAAGTATTGAAAGGAAAGATTTGGTCGTTTCTCTTGTAAACGACAGTACAAAAGTTGAAGGCTCGCTTACAATATCCCGCAACAACTTTGTTTTTAAGGAAAATGAAAATTCAAAGGGAACCAATCTTTCCATAAAAACGGCGTTTTGCGGCAACTGGGCAATAAGTAGCTTTATGCAGAACTTCTATGTCGGCAATTTCAATTTGTCCGGAACGGCTACGGGAAGCTTCCAGGGCTACGACGCCACTTACGAAACTATTTCCGATACCTGTATTTTTGTTTCATTCTACGTGCCCAATCCCGACCCGAATGAGCCTCCTGCCTTAATGCAGTCGTATATAGTTCTTGTCGACGACGAAACTTTGGCGATTTCAAATTACCCCTATCTTGTAGCGGGCAGTTATGTTTACGTTGCGAAACAAGATTTGCTTTTCGGCTCGTGGACGCATATTGCAGATACAAATTATGTTTTGAAGTTTGACGGTCTCGGCAACAGCAGATATGAAAACGGTATAGCTTGGGACAGTAAAAATAACGTAACTTATTATTACACTTCGCGGTTCGGTAACTTCTACATGTGGGTTTACAATGACGACAGTGATATGTATAAAATCAACTTCTTGGGCAGGAACCCGACTTCAACCGATTATTTTGCGTCGAGCAGCAACCGTTTCGAGCTTAAAGAGTTTAAACCTTCTGAAACTGCGGTATGCGTTGCCAAAGAAGGTACTACGGAATATAAATTCTTTATAGACGGAACAGTAGAAATCAACGGGGTTTCCTGCGCTTACGAGCTTGTATCGGTAAGCGGTAACGAAACTACGCTAATCATTAATGTAAACGGAGAAACTTCCAGAGCAGTAGTAGACCACAGCAAAAACACCGTAACTTTGTTATAAATCAGCGTTTGAAGGTAAAAGAGGATTTTACATGAATTTGTTTAGAAGGAAATTAAAAAATATCGTTGCGGCAACATTGTCGCTTACGCTTTGCGCAACTCTTACCGCAAGCTGTGCAACAATGAATTATACGTACGTAAATAATCCTGATAGAGGAGATAGCGCAAATTCTAATAAAGTAGAATTTACCGACGTTACCGACCAGTTCGATACGAGAAATCTGTCTATCAGTAATTTTAACGATTCTGTAATTAAAAACGACGTGCCTGAATATGAAACGCGTACTGTAATCGTTACTTTAAGCGGACAGTGCATTCTCGATTTGAAACCAGAATATCTTTCCGTATCGGAATATCTTAATACCGAAGCGGGGCAGGCGGCACTCAGAAAAATCGAAAGAGAGCAGAATACGTTTTTAAGTAAACTTTCCTCTTACCGCATAGAATATACACTCAAAAATACTTATTCCACTGTAACTAATTCGGTGGCAATAGAAATAAACACTTCCAAAATAAACAAGATAAAAGGTTTTGGCGGTGTTCAAAGTGCGGCTATAGCGCAAAGCTATCTCGTACCCCAAACGGCTGATTCTTCTTCGGGCGGCGGTGCTGTAAGCAACAACGCCAATGTATACGCAACCGGTATTTACAATTCAGATTCCGTAAAGAATGAAAGCTGGGGAACCGGTGCCGGAATGTTAGTAGCGGTTATCGATACAGGACTTGACTACACGCACGACGCGTTCCAGACTCTTCCTTCGTCATATAGAATGACTAAAGAAGAAATAGCCGATAAGGTAGCTAATACGGTTGCTTTCAGCAGAATGTCGTTAAACGGCGTGAGGATTACCGCAGACGACGTTTTCATAAGTGAAAAAGTTCCGTTTGCGTTTGACTATGCGGATACGGATACGGACGTTTATCCTTCATATTCCAATCATGGAACTCACGTTGCCGGCATCATAGCAGGACAGGACGACCATTACGATACCAAAGACGGCGTAGTAGCAAAGGATGAGAACGGACAGAACATTCCATTCCGCGGAGTTGCACCTGACGCACAGTTAATGATATGTAAGACCTTTACGGACAATCTTGACAGTAATTCACTTGGCGGTGCCGAGAGTGAAAATATCATGGCTGCGCTTGACGATTGCGTAAACATCGGTGTTGACGTAATTAATATGAGTCTTGGAACGACGGCGGGATTTACTACTTCCGATGACGGAGACGATGAGGGCGACACTTACGACGATATATTCAAGCGTATTCAGAATGCGGGTATCAGTCTTATCTGCGCGGCGAGTAACGATTACAGCGCAGGCTTCGGCAGTGCTTACGGCACTAACCTTGCGTCAAATCCCGACTCAGGAACGGTAGGTTCACCTTCGACTTATTTTGCCGCTCTTTCCGTTGCAAGTATCAGCGGACAGAAATCGGAGTATTTGCTTTCAAGCAACGGCGACGCTATTTTCTTCGACAATGCCTCAAACGGCAACGGAACCAACTTTGACTTTGTTGAACAGCTTCTCGGCTCTAAAATATCCGGAGCGGAGGAAACGTTTAAATACGTTGTTGCGGGTTCTGGTCAGCAAAACGACTATCGCGGTGCGGTATCAAGATTTATTCAGAACACTAATGAACCTGTTTTAGCTCTTGTAAAGCGCGGCGTAAACACTTTCCAGGAAAAGGTAGAAATAGCTAAAAAGAACGGTGCCGCAGGTATTATTGTATGGAATAATGTTTCCGGTACTATAAGAATGTCGCTCGGTGACCTTTCTCCCGAGGAGAGAATTCCCGCAATTTCAATAACTAACGACGCGGGCAACCTGCTGATAGATATCGCGAAAAAGAGCGACAATAAAATATCGGGAGATGTTATTGTCAGCACCCGCTCGGCAGGACCATTCATGAGTGAATTCTCATCATGGGGCACTACGATTGATTTGAAAATCAAGCCAGAAATTACCGCTCACGGCGGTGAAATCACTTCAACCGTTCCCGGCGGTTATGCAGAGCAGAGCGGAACATCAATGGCTTCGCCCAATATGGCTGGGCTTACTGCGCTTGTAAGAAATTACGTTAAGACGGAGCTTTCGTCGCTTGTTGAAAAGGACGGCAACGGCGGACTTAAAGCAAGCTCCGTTACGCAGATAACAAATCAGCTTATAATGAGTACCGCAACGATAGCGCACGACCAGAACGATTTGCCCTATTCACCCCGTAAACAGGGTGCGGGACTTGCAAGCCTCAATAATATAGTAAGCACCAATGCTTTGCTTTTTACCGACAGTACGACTTCCAACTGGTATCAGGGTAAAGATAACAGACCTAAGGTAGAGTTCGGCGAGGATGAGAGCAAAAGCGGCGTATATACTTTTGATTTTAAAGTTAAGAACTTTGGCGCGTCTGCGCTTACGTTCACGCCCAAAGCACATTTTATGACCGAAACGCGCGCAACGGGTGATATTTCCGTATCCGTAAAGGAACAAGCGCACTTGTTTGAGGATATAGCCCCTGTATTTACAGTAAACGGCAATGCGGCAGGTGAAAAGATAACCGTTTCCGCAGGAAGTATAGCCACTGTAGGTGTTACTTTAAAACTCTCTGCCGCCGAAAAGAAATATCTTGACGACAGTTTCAGAAACGGTATGTTTGTCGAGGGCTTTATCAGCTTAGAGGGCGAAGGGGGTCAATGCGATTTAACGTTGCCGTTCCTCGGTTTCTACGGAGACTGGGAGTCCGCGCCCATGCTCGACTATACTGCTTACCAGATTGCTGAATTTCAAAAGGATAGCAGTTATACTGACGAGACGAGACCTCACGAAACGATTTGGGCAACTCAGCCTTATGCTTCGTACAACGAAGAGAATTACGTAATTCCGCTCGGCTCGTACCTGTACGTCTTAGATTCAAGCGACACTCCTATGTATGCGAATATGGAGTATTGTGCAGTATCGAGATTTAACGAAATAGTCAGTGAGGAGGGCATAGGAAACTACGCTACGTCTTACAACATCCGTTGTGTATATGCGGGACTTTTAAGAAACGCACAGCGCGTTAATTACAAGTTGACCGATGCTTATACCGGTGAAGTAATTACTACGGGTGTAAAAAACAGATTAAGTAAAGCGTATGCAAGCGGTGGCTCGGCAAGACCCGCATACCTTGAGCTTAAACTTAGCCCCGAAGAGCTTGGACTTGTTTCTAACGGCAAATACACGTTTGAGTTTGAATTTCTCTTCCATAAGGACGACGTTTTAACCGAGGAAGAGAGAGCAAACAGCGTATTCTCGTTTGATTTCTACGTTGACTATGAAGCTCCAGTTTTGCGTGACGCAAGAATAAGATATTACAATTATACCGAAAACAACAGGGATAAGCAGCGTATATATCTTGACTTGGACGTATTCGACAACCATTACGCGCAATCGGTAATGCTTTGTTACCTTGATACTGAAGGTGAAAAACAAGAGCTTAAACTTCTTACCGACTACGTTACGCCCGTGAGAAACGCAAATAAAAACGGAGTAACGACCGTATCCATTGAGGTTACGGATATATGGGACGAATATAAGGATACTCTGGCGGTACAACTTGACGACTATGCACTCAATCATACAAATTACGTTTTAAGCGCATTAAATACGTCAAAAAGTGTTGACGCTCAATTAAACAGTTCAACACTGCCCGATACTTTCGAGCTTGCCGAGGGCGAGGATAACATCACGTTGGGAATAAACGAGATGCACAAGGTTTCGCTTGTCTACGATGGCTCCGCAGATTTGTCAAATTTCGGTTGGAGCAGTGCAAGTTCGCGTTACGTTGCCGTTAAAAACGGTGAAATAGTCGGCGTAAGGTCGACAAACGGCAGGGCTTATCCCGTATCGGTTACGAACTATAAGGGCGAAACAAAGACTATCAACGTAAAAGTAACTGAAAATAAAGTCGATATAAGAGGCGTATCGTTCAGTTTCGGTGTAGTTAAAAATTACAACGAAGCTTTGGTAAAAGCTGAAAATATGATTTCAGTTTATGCAGGTGAGGATATCGAGCTTAGCATAATTCCAACCCCGTGGTATTTCCCTGTCGGACTTATTGAAAACGTGGAGTGGGTTTCCAACCTTCCGGAAATTGCTTCGGTTGATGGGAACGGGAAAGTCCATACTCATAAGAAGGGTTCTGCCAATATAAGAGCGACTATTAATGCGGACGGCTCGCCTTACTACGTCAGCGTTGAAGTCAGCGTCCGTGACGAGTTTACTGTAGAGAATATGAGTCTTAACCGTTACAGGGGCGAGGGCGAAGATTACGTCAATCCAAATACGGGCGAAACAGAACACAACGTCGTAATAGTTCCTTCCGAAAAAGCGATAATGACTATCGGAGAGAACGCATTTAAAGATAATAAAGTAATAAAAAAGATAATTGTTCCTGAAACGGTAACACAGATTAGTAAATCTGCGTTCGAGGGCTGTACTGCTCTTGAAGAAGTCTATTTCCAGACGGATAAGGTACCTGTTTCCGATGATTATGTACACGACGCAGACCTGACTTTGATTGACAGATATGCTTTCAGAGGGTGTACAAATTTAAGACTTCTCGATTTGACTTATGCCAAAGTATTTACGGTTGCAAGAGAAACCTTTAAAGACTGTGTAAACCTGTCAGAGATTAGGAACTCCTCAGCAATAGGAACGGCGCACGACAGAGCGTTTGTCGGCTGTTCAAGTCTTGAAGAGTTCGATGCAAGCGGTTTACATTCGACAGGCGTAAACGTATTCAGCGGTTGTACTTCGTTAAAGAGCGTTACTTCCGGTAAGTTCACGGCCTTTGGTAGCGGTATGTTTGTCGCTCTCGAATATTTCTACTCGGAATACAATTACCAAACGGGCGAGTGGAAAGATTTACACAAGCATTACGACGCTTGCAACAGCTTGAAGAAAATTGTTATTAAATCATCAACCGTAGGTGTAGGCGCTTTCAGCGGCTGTGGAAATCTTAATGAGGTTATATTCAGCGGACAGAAAGAAGTGAGGGTAGGAGACCGCGCTTTTGAGAATTGTGAAAATCTCGCTACGGTCAGCTATAAAGACGGCAGTACTGTAAAGAGCTTCGGTGCAAGATGTTTTGCAAATTGTACTTCGCTTACGCGTTTTACTCTTCCCGACGGACTTGAAACCTTGGGTGCCGGCGTGTTTGACGGTTCGGGACTTGTTTCTTCGTCCGACGGCACTACCGTAACCACCAACGGTGAAGTAATCAGCTCTGACGGAAAAACCCTCATATATTATTTAGGTAATGCAACCGAATATGTCTTGCCGCAAGGTATCGAACATATCGGCGCATACGCATTTAACAATTCGTCCGTCGAAAGCATTGTAATTCCAGCGTCGGTTAAATCGATAGGGGAGGGAGCTTTCAGCGGAAGCAAGCTAAGCTCAATCCAAATCAGTGCAAATATTACGGAAATTTCCGATTATACTTTCCAAAACACTAAGCTTACTTCGGTAACTTTGCCGTCTACCGTAGTCAGAGTGGGCGACGGAGCATTCTCGGGTTGCAAAGAATTAACTTCATTAAATTACGCGCCTGCATTAAACGCAACGTTCGGTGATAGCGTATTTAGTGGTTGTACGGCGTTAACTGAAATATCTCTTAACTCTAAAATCACTGAAATAGGTGCTACGACTTTCTTTGGCTGTATAAGGCTGCAGAAAGTTATACTTCCTGCTCTTACAAGCCTTGGAGAATTGACTTTCTTCAATACGCCTTCGTTGACTGAGGTACAGTTTGACGAAAATGCAAAGGTCACAGGCACGTTTACGTTTGCGGCTTACGATTTGCAAGGCACAACTTATCCGGCAACGAGGTCCGCGCTTACAAAAGTAACTCTGGGTAACTCTGTTAAAGAAATCGGTAGCGGAGTGTTTGTAAACTGCACGGGCTTAACTCAAATTAATTTAAGCGGTGCGACAGTTGTCGGAAACAACGCATTCTACGGTGCAACGGCGCTTGCTACTGTTACGGGACTTGAAAACGTCGTAACGATAGGAGACTATGCGTTTGCAAACACCAGATTAACCGCTTTGAATTTAACTGATGCGGTTACGATAGGCAAGGGCGCGTTTATGATAGAACGCGGCAGAGCTTATTCATCTATAAATATTCCTAAAGTCGAAACTATCGGCGAAATGGCGTTCTATGGAAACAGCGCCACTACAGTACAAATTCCTGCAACGCTTAAATCCGTTGGTAACGGTGCGTTCTCTGCAGGTACTTCACTTAATAAGTTTACCGTTGACAGTAAAAACGAAATTTTCTTTGCAAAAGACGACGCGCTTTACCGGAAAATAGAGGGTACTCAAAATTATGCCCTCGTGCAATTCCCTTCTGCAAAGACCGTTGCGGAATATTTAGTTGCTGAAAACACCGTAAAAATTGACGGACGTGCATTCGAGGGACATCACGGAAAAGTAGGAAAAGTAATTCTTCCTTATAGCCTTAAGTCAATAGGTCCTATGGCATTTTTCGACAGCGGAATAACCGTTTACGAATTCAAAGGCGTAACGGCTCCAGCACTCGAAGAGGAATATTCCGAATTTATCAATAGCTATGTAGAAGCTAACGGCATAAATTTCAGGGGCTATTACTACGCGAATTTTGAAAACTACTTCATCTATTATTCCGAGTATGGCTCAAATGCAACTACTGCGCCTGCGAGGTTAACGATTTATCGTCCTTCCAACGGAAACGGTTACGATAATCATATCTATTCGACGTATTTTGCAGAGAAAAACCTGACGGGAATTGCAATGTCCGAGGCGACGAACAATTTTGTAACGCAAGTGACATCGTTCCCCGAAGCAAATACTATATCGGGCTGGAATACTTCAAACCAGACCGAAAAATACGTACGCGAGTTCTCAGATACTGTAAAGAGAGTTCACGAGTATTACAACGCATTCAGAAACGACGAAGCTCAGCTTGCTTTGGTAGATGAAAGTCTTATTACAAAGTTTACTGAAGTGGAAAGCGCTCTGCGCAGTGTTAAGCCGTTGTTCAATATCAGAGTATCAGTTTCAAGACTTGAAACTTCGGGTGATTTCAGAACCAATTATAAAACAGGCGAAACATTCGATATGACTGGTTTGCAGATAGTAATAGTATACGACGACTATTCTACTGAGCTTGCCGATATGAGCAAAGTAACTTTGGTTGACCCCGTTGGTCCGCTTGGCGAACTTGACAGGACTGCAACCTTCTCTGTCGAAGGAATATCAGGAACAGCCAGCGTAAGAATTAACGTTACGGAAGAAGGCGACGAGCCGCCTATACCTCCCGTGGATAGCGGTTGCGCCGGCGGTTGCGGAAGTGTTTCCTCGTCGGGTGGTACGATAATCTTCACGTTCGGAGCAATAGGTGCACTAATGTTAATTTCAACAGTAGCGCGTAAAAGAAACAGAGGTCGCAAATGATTAAAAAGTATAAATTGATTTTAATATCCGTTTTAAGCTTGATTGCGGCGGTATGTCTGTTTGCAGGCTGTCATTTAAACGAAAACAAGACCTTTGACGAGTTTGTAACGGAAAAGAATTTAAAGGCAAATGTAGTCTACATTCTCAACGACGGCACGTTCAAGAACAAGTCAAGCGTGTTTAATATGTATTACAAGGCGGGCGCCAAACCCTACGAAATTACGTTAGGTATTCCTGCCGGCGGCTCAATAGGCAACGCGCAGATTGACGAGCGCAACGGTTACACCTTTGACGGCTGGTACCTTGCCGAAACTTCCGACGGTTATCCCGTTTATGAAGACGGAACGCCGTTCGATTCAGAAAAAGGTGTTGATTCGGAAAAGGCAGTAAAGGCTTCCAATGAAAAATACAACTTTGATACACTGCTTGAAGAGGGGGAGAGAATTTATCTCGTAGCGCGCTGGACTACAGACTCGCGACTTATTGTAAAACTTGTTACCGAAGGTTACAATACTCTTATAAAAGATGACGCCGAGTATAAGACGGGTGACGAAATCAATTCCTATCCCATACCAGACAGAGGTATAGGTAATATCGGTGATATGGTATTTACCGCAAAAGGATACACTTTCGTATCATTCTATACTGATGAAACGGCGGCAACGCGTTTTGATTCATGGCCGGTTACAACTCCCGACGAGGGAGACGTAACGATTTACGCCAAATTTATTGAGGGAGACTGGGTAATCGTTGAAAATACTTCCGGTATTACGAGAATGTTCGGCTCGGGCGGAACAAGCAGAAATTATTACTTCCTTAATGACGTAGACTGTTCCGAATTGAGAGCGCAAAGTCCGAGAACGCAGTTCCTCGGTACGATAAAGGGAAATGGTTTCGCGATTCAAAATCTTAAACTCAACGTAAGTTCTGCGTTGACGACAGAAGATAACGCTTCGCTTTTCGGAAATATAGCGGCGTCCGCGGTAATTGAGGATATTACTTTTGAAAACTTGAAAACGACTTGTAGCGTAAGAAGTAACGCCGACCCCGACAAATTATTCTTCTTCTGTCAGAGCGTGGACGAAAAGGCAACTCTCAATAACGTAAACTTAAGCGGCAAACTCTCGATAACGCTTAACAACGGCTCAATGTTAACTAATACTACCGAAGCGCATTGGATTTTCGGCGGCGTGAAAAAAGATGCCGACATGAAGGGAGTTACCTTGCTTGACGGCACGACTTGTAAGATAACTGATGCACAAGGTAACGTAGTTAACACTTACGTAAAATCCAACTAATA
>JAIDRY010000044.1 GCA_029061465.1 Clostridia bacterium | reverse complement strand
ATTATATTATATAGAATATTACGGCAATAGTCAATTAATTAACTTTTATTTTGCCCCGCGCATTTTGACAATTTTCGGCAAAAAACGGTATTATGCCCGTCCGTGCGCCGCTCGTTATATTAAGCACCTGCCACAGTGCCAAAGTAAAATTTTTCTTGCTAAAACTTTAAATTTGTGATAATATAAATCAAAGACGCATATAGGGGTCAATTATGTTAAAGGTTACTTGCATTGTCGGCAGTTCTCATTCGAACGGCAGTTGCGCTTATCTTGTCGATAAACTAATTAACGGTATTAACAATTCTGCTGTTGCCGTTAAAAAATATTTTGTAAACGAAATAAAAATGAAATATTGTTTCGGCTGTAAAAAATGTTATACAAACGGCGAATGCGTACGAAATGACGATGTAAAAAATACTGTTCTTGATATTCTAAGTTCTGACTATGTTGTAATTGTTTCACCGTCTTGGTGGGCTGATGTGCCTGCTCAACTTAAAACGCTTTTTGATAGAACTACCCCTTACGGTGATACTAACCCAAATCGCAAATATAAAGCGAATAAGCCTATAAAGGGAATTGCAATAGCTGTCCGTGCTGGCGTTCGTGAGGCTGAAAATGAGTTGATTTTAAATTCAATTCAGCACTATTTCGGACATTTGGGAATTGAAACAATCGAAAGAATTTCTATTACCGAAACCGATACATTAAATGATTTAGTAGAAAAGCACCAAAAAGAAATTCAACAAGTTTTTGAGTTGGGGAAATATATAGGAAAAATAAAATGAATAACGTCGAAGTACAACAAATAACACAGCAAACAAAAATGGATAGAGTAAAATTAAATCCGTTAGGGAAAACATATTATTTTAATTTTAATGAGTATTGCTGTTATAAGTGTAAAACAGGTACATGTCCGTTAGATAAATTGACGCTTGACGAAATAATACATTTGCAAGAAGTTGATAAATTTTGTATTAAAGAGAATTCAGAAGAATATTGTACCGATTTAGCAAGAAAAATATTGGTGTATGATTATTCTCCGAAAGTATGGTTAAATCTTAATACTGAATGTGGGCATTACTCTTTGAGTGATGGACAACACAGAACTTGTATAATTGCTCGGCTTTATCAAAAAGGTTGTAAGGTTAATTTTGAGCCATATTTTTCAACGCAACCAAGTCAATGTTTACATTGTTTAAATAAGGAACATTATACAAAATTAGAAAATAGTCTTAATATTTTCGATAAATTATTTAAGACAAAAAAATATAAGTATGTCGTTGAGTATAAAAAAAGAGAGCAAATTAGGAATGTTTTATATGATTTTTGATAAAGTTAAAGCAAAAAATAACGCAAGCTGAATTTGGTTCAACTTGCGTTTTCTTTGGTGCGGATAACAGGACTTGAACCTGCACGGTCGCCCACAGGATTCTAAGTCCTGCGCGTCTGCCAATTCCGCCATATCCGCATTTACAAATGATATTTTAGTTAAAGTTTTTTAAAAAGTCAAGTTATACCGCAGGCGAAATATTTATTAATTATTGCGCAAGCAAAAACCACGATTTTTGCTTAGCGCACCCAATTTGCGCATACCTGCGCCTCAGTAGGGTGAAGTGCCGCAATTATATTTGTGTGTGCCCTTAAAGCTTGCGGCACGAGGGGCAACGCCCCTAAAAATCACGGAAAATTAGCTTCGCAGAATAGAAGCTAATTTTCGTGAGAAAATGCATAAAAAATATTTGACAATAATTTCCTTGTTTGTTATACTTTTAAAGGTCGCAAGTTGCGGCTAATAATGCGGCCGCAAGGGCAGGTGAAAAAGATGTCAACTATAAAAGTAGGCGAGAACGAGTCGGTTGAAAGCGCACTCCGTCGTTTTAAGAGAAAGTGCTCACGCGACGGTATAATCGGAGATTTGCGCAAAAAAGAGTTTTACGAATCACCTTCCGTAAAGCGCAGAAAGAAAGCGGAAGCCGCAAGAAAAAGAAATAAGAACTAAATCGAAAAGTCAGTCAAATCAAAACATTTGACTGACTTTTTTCATTGAATAAAATGTCGTAAAAAGGAGAGTTTTGTCTAATGGAAGATATAATCGATATGGCTCGCGCCGCTAAGAACAGACTTAAAAGCAACTATTGGGCGGAGTGCAAAAAGAGCATAGACGAAAATACTACCGAAGCTAAGAACAGGGGCGTAAGCGAAATTAAGGTAAAAAGCGAACTTTCCAAACGCGTGAAAAACGAAATTAAAGGCGAAAAGCAGGACGAATTTTATTTGAAAGTAAAAAAGCTTTTAGACGAGGAGGGCGAAGTCTCGGACGCAATAGGAAGACTTACCGACAGGGAATATTATAATACGCTCGGCTATGAGGAAAAGCAGAGGTATTCTCTGGAGCTTTCCTCAAAATACCTTGCCGCCCTCAACCGTTACAGAAAGGAAAAAGAGTTGGGTTTATAGCGCCCTTTGCCCGTTATTTATTTGTCTTTTAACTTCGGTTATGATAAAATAAAACTATGGATGAAATTCTCGGTAAACTTAACGAAGAACAGATAAAACCCGTCCGTGATACCGAAGGCGCGGTGCTGGTGCTTGCGGGTGCGGGCAGCGGGAAAACCCGCGTTTTAACCTCGCGTATAGCGTACATATTGCGTGAAGGCAAAGCAACGCTTCCCCATATTCTCGCCATAACCTTTACCAACAAGGCGGCGGGTGAAATGAAGGAAAGGCTTTTGAATATCGTGGGCGACGGCGACAGCAGGTGGATTTGCACTATACACTCTATGTGCGTAAAAATCCTGCGTGAATTCGGCGACCGTGCGGGAATTAAATCCAACTTTTCAATTTACAGCGAAACGGAACGGAACAATGTCATTAAAAAGGCATTCACCCTGCTCGACTTTGACGACGACAAGCTTTTAAAGTCGGCAAAGTATCACATAGGCAACGCGAAAATGCTGGGGCTTTCGCCCGAAGATTACCGCAGACGTAACAAGTACGAGCGCGGTATAGACGATGTAACGGCAATCTACGAAGAATACGACAAGCATATGCTTGCGAATAACGCGCTCGATTTCGACGACCTGCTTTTGCAGACTCTGCGCCTTTTGCAAAGCGACAGGGAAACGCTCGACTATCTTTCGGACAAATTCAGATACGTGCTTGTGGACGAGTTTCAGGACACGAACAAAGTACAGTATGATATAATAAAGCTTTTAAGCTCGAAGCACGGCAACCTGTTTGCCGTAGGCGACGACGACCAGTCCATTTACGGCTGGCGCGGCGCGGAAATAGAGAACATTTTAGCGTTCGACAAGGACTTCCCCGACGCTAAGATTTACAAGTTAGAGCGCAACTACCGCTCGACTAAAAGTATATTAAATCTTGCAAACTGCATAATTAAAAACAACACAAACCGCCGCGGCAAGGTGCTGTGGACGGAGGCGGTCGAGGGCGATAAGCCAGTATGTTATCAGGCTGAAGAGGAAGCGGGCGAGGCGCTGTATACCGCACGTGCCATATCTGACGCGGTTGCAAAGGGCGCAAGCTATTCCGATTTCGCCGTGTTAATGCGCATAAACGCACTCACCCGCTCGTACGAGCAGGAGTTCACAAAATACGGCATACCATACAAGGTATTCGGCGGTTTCCGCTTCTTTGAAAGAAAGGAAATAAAGGATATTTTAGCTTATCTGCGCCTTATATCCAACCCCTACGACAACGAGGCATTCGAGCGCATTATAAACGTTCCCCGCCGCGGACTGGGCGCAAAGACGATTGAAAGCATGTACGACTATACGCAGTCGGAGGGATATTCTCTGTACGATGCGGCTGTGGACGCGGACGAGCTTTCGGTAACGAAGGGCGCAAAGGACAAGTTAAAGGATTTTGCAAGATTAATAAAGGGCTTTATTTTAAGCTCGGTGGAAATGCCGGTTGCACAGCTTGTGCGTGAAGTGATAAACGGAACGGATTTGCGCTCGGCTTACGACGACGGCACGGACGAGGGGGATAGTAAGCTTGCCAACCTCGACGAATTTATCGCGTCGGTGGACGACTTTTCAAGGCTCAACCCCAACGCAACCTTGGACGAATATTTAAATCAGGTAACGCTTTCTTCCGACCTTGACGAAATGGACGAGGGCAACTACGTTACGCTTGCAACCATTCACGCGGTAAAGGGACTTGAATTCCCCGTCGTGTTCATATGCGGGTTAGAGGACGGAATAATGCCATCCTCGCGTTCGGAAAGCGACGGCAGGAGCGAGGAAGAGGAAAGAAGGTTAATGTACGTTGCGATAACGCGTGCAAAGGACAGGCTGTATTTAACCCGCTCGAAATCGCGCTATCTGTACGGACACAGGGATTTAACCAAGCCCTCGCGCTTTTTGGTGGAGCTTACTCCCGAGCTCGGCAACGTGGTCGCGTCCCGCCCCGCCTACGGCTACGGCGGTTCAAGATACGGCTATCAGAAAAGGGAATATCCCGACTACGCCGAGGAGAAGTCCGCAGGGCGCGCACTGTATTCGGCTGACGACGAACCTAAGCCGACGTCAAGCTTCAAGGCGTTCTGGGGCGGACAGAAAAAACCCGAACAGCAGTCAAAAACTCAAAGCGGCGGACAGTATACGGTAGGTATGCGCGTGCTTCATCCCAAGTTCGGCGTGGGTATGGTTATCGCCGTTAAAAACGAAGGTAAAGTAATTAACGTTGCGTTCGAGGGGCAGGGCATAAAGGAGCTTGCGGCAAACCTCGCGCCGTTGAAGATTTTATGATAAGGTGTATACTATGGACAGAATGAGAGAACTCGTCGATATATTGAATAAGTGGGCGTATGAATACTACGTTTTAGACAATCCGTCCGTGGAGGACAGAGAGTACGACAGACTTTACGACGAGCTGAAAGCGCTTGAAGAGAGCACGGGCAGGGTTGAATTCGACAGCCCGACAAAGCGCGTCGGCGGTGAACCGATAGAGGGCTTTACAAAGCATACCCATATATCAAGGCTGTATTCGCTGGATAAGGCGGTAACCTTTGACGAGCTTGACGCATTTTTCACGAGGGTTGGCAAGGTAGTGGAAAATCCGTCCTATACGGTTGAGTATAAGTTTGACGGACTTACTATGTGCCTGACCTACGAGGGCGGAAAATTCGTCCGTGCGACCACCCGCGGCAACGGAACGGAGGGCGAGGACGTAACGGCGCAGTGCCTTACCATAAAATCTTTCCCTTTAACTATTCCGTATAAGGGTACTTTGGAAGCGCAGGGCGAAGCGGTTATAAGATTGAGCGTTTTGGACGAATACAACAAGACGGCAAAGGAACAGCTTAAAAACGCGCGTAACGCCGTGGCGGGGGCAATACGTAACCTCGACCCGAAGGTTACCGCCGAGCGCAAACCCGAAATTTTGTTTTATAACGTGAACTATATGAGCGAGGGCAGCCTTCCCACCCAGCAGGCACACTTCGACTTTTTAAAGGAGCAGAGCTTTAAAGTTTTCCCTCACCTCCGCGTATGCTCCACGGCGGACGAAGTCAAAGCCGCGGTTGACGAAATTGACGCGCAAAGAAAGAAGCTTGACGTTCTGACCGACGGTGCGGTAATAAAGCTTGACGATACAAAGTGGCGCGACGCGCTCGGTTATACGGATAAATTCCCGCGCTGGGCGATAGCCTATAAATTCGAAGCGGAAGAGAGTGAAACGGTAGTAAAGGAAGTCGTGTGGCAGGTCGGAAGAACCGGCAAGCTCACGCCCCTCGCCTTGGTCGAGCCTGTCGAGCTTGCAGGCGCAACCGTAAGAAAGGCAACCTTAAACAACTTCGGCGATATTTTGAGAAAGGACGTAAAGGTGGGTAGCCGCGTTCTGATAAGGCGCAGTAACGAGGTTATTCCCGAAATCCTTTCCGCAGTCGAGCACGTCGAAGGAAGCTTTGACGTGGTTAAGCCCGATATCTGCCCTTTCTGCGGAAGTAAGGTTACGGAAACGGGCGCAAACCTCTTTTGTCCCAACAAGTACTGCCCGCCGCGCGTTGCGGCAAAGGTTCAGCACTTTGCATCGAAGGACGCTATGGATATAGAGGGACTTTCGGAAAAGACGGCGGAGCTACTTTTTGAAACGCTCGGTTTAAAGGAGTGTTCCGAGCTTTATTCGCTTACCCCTGAGGATTTGGAAAAGCTAGACGGATTTAAAACGCGTAAAATTTCCAATCTTCTAACCGCGCTTGAAAAGAGTAAGAATATTCCGCTTGAAAGATTTTTGTTCGCGCTCGGTATAGACGGCGTGGGCAAGGTCGCCGCGAAGGATTTGGCAAGGGCTTTCAAGAGCGTTGAAAAATTGAGCGAAGCCACGGAGGAACAGCTTTTAGAGCTTGAAAACGTCGGCGAAATCACCGCTCGGCAAATAGTAAGCTGGTTTAAGGATACAAGCAATATTAAGGAAATAAACGCACTGTTCGCGGCGGGGTTAACGCCCGTAGTTGCACAAACCGCCGCAGCGGAAGGAATATTCAAGGGCGAGTTCGTAGTGCTTACCGGAACGTTACAGGATTTTAAACGGAGCGAGGCACAAAAATTAATCGAGGAGCGGGGTGGCGAGTGCCAAAGCTCGGTAACTTCAAAAACGACCTTGGTGGTTGCGGGAGAGTCTGCGGGAAGCAAGCTTGACAAGGCTAAAAAGCTCGGGATAAAAATTATAGACGAAGAGCAGTTTAAAAATATGCTCGGATAATTAATAATTAAAGCGGAGGGTTGCGCCCTCCGCTTTTGAGTAACAAGCCTAAAATTATTTGCCTGACGAGGCTTGACGAAATTTGCAGGATATGGTATAATTATACGGTTAAATTATACTTTTAAGGATTTTTATGGCAGAAAAAAGTTACAACGCGGACGATTTAAAAATACTCGAAGGACTGGAAGCGGTGCGTTTGCGCCCCGGTATGTATATCGGTTCGACGGGTATAAAGGGCTTGCACCACATTCTGTGGGAAATAGTCGACAACTCCATAGACGAGGCGGCTAACGGTTACGCGGACAATATCACGGTAAAGCTTTGGCGCGACGGCTCGGCTTCGGTAGAGGATAACGGGCGCGGTATGCCCACAGACGTCAACTCTAAGGTGAAGATGAGCGGCGTGGAAATAATATTCACAAAGCTTCACGCGGGCGGCAAGTTCGACAGCGCCAACTATGCATTTTCGGGCGGCTTGCACGGCGTAGGTGCTTCGGTTACCAACGCCCTTTCGGAGTGGCTTTCCGTTGAGGTTTACCGCGATACCGTCTTTAAGATGAGATTTAAAAGCTCGTACGATTCCGAACGCAAGAAATGGCTCTGCGGCGTGCCAGTAGCGCCCCTTGAAAATACGGGCGAGAGGACGGACAAAAAAGGCACGTTCGTCAGATTTATGCCCGATAAGGAAGTTTTTGAAACGGTAGAGTGGAATTACGACACCGTTGCAAAAAGGCTTAAAGAGCTTGCATATTTAAATAAGGGCGTCAACATAACGCTCATTGACGAGCGCGAGCTTTACGCTTTCGAAGAGGGCGAGGACGACGACGGAAACCCCGTAACCGTTAAGGTTGAAAAGCCTGCAAGATTGCCCGTAACCTTTAAGTACGAGGGCGGTATTACCGACTTTGTAACGCATATGTGCGAAGATAACTCCCCGCTTTATTCCAACCCCGTGTATTACAGCGCGACGAAGGAAGTGCAGATTAAGGGCGCGCCCGCGGGTAATATAAAGGTGGAGTTTTCATTCTGCCATACCAAGGACGATAACGAGAGTATGTTCTCGTTCGTAAACAACATTTCCACCGTAGAGGGCGGCTATCACGAAACGGGCTTTTATAACGGACTTTTGAAGGTTATAAACGAGTACGCGCGCTCGAACGGATTTTTAAAGGCGAAGGACCCCGCTTTTATAGCGGACGATATAAGGGAAGGACTTACCGCCGTACTGACGGTAAAGATGAACAACGTCCAGTTCGAGGGACAGACGAAAACCAAGCTCGGCAATCCCGAGGTAAAAACGCCTGTCGAGCAGGCTGTGCTCGAAGGCTTGCAGCCGCTTATGGCGGATAAGGCGAACAAGCCCTTATTCGATAAAATAGCTCAGAAGGCAAAGTTTGCCGCCGACGACAGAATTAAGCACCGCGCCGAGCGCGACGTTGCAAAGGCGGCTTCCGATAACGACGGCTTGAACTTAGTAGGCAAGCTTGCCGCGTGCTCGGGTAAGAACCCCGACTTAAACGAGCTTTTCATAGTCGAGGGTGATTCCGCAGGCGGCACGGCAAAGCAGGCGAGGGTGAGGCAGTACCAGTCTATTTTGCCTTTGAGGGGCAAACCCCTTAATGTGCAGAAAAAGACGGCTTTGCAGGCAATTCAGAACGAAGAGATTAAAACGCTTATTTCTGCTATCGGCGCAGGGTTTAACCGTTCGTTCGATATCGAAAAGATAAAATATAAAAAGGTGATAATCCTTTCCGATGCAGACCAGGACGGTATGCACATACGCTGTATTCTCCTAACCTTCTTCTTCAAGTATATGCGCGAGCTTGTAAACGCAGGCTGCGTTTATATAGGTATGCCGCCTTTATACAAGGTCTATAAAAAGGACAAGGTGGAGTACGCTTACGACGATGTCGAGCTCAACGAAAAGATTAAAAAGGTAGGCAAGGGCTATCAGCTTCAGCGCTATAAGGGGCTTGGCGAAATGTCCGCCGACCAGCTTTGGGAAACGACTATGGACCCCATGACGAGAAACCTAATTCAGGTTACTATCGAAAACGCGGCGGAAGCGGCGGACGTGATTGATATGCTTATGGGCGACAAGGTCGAGGGCAGAAAGGAATTTTTGAACCAGAACGCAAATTTCAATAAAGTGGACGGCTTTATCGAAAAGGTGCATATTGAAAGACGTAAAAATGCGGAGGTTGACTGATGGCTAAAAAGACTAACGGCGTTCAGACTTCGATTCCGCAGGGAACTGTATATATCCAAAGCATAGAAGAGGTAATGCCCGGCTCGATGCTACCGTATGCCGAGTTCGTCATTTTGGACAGAGCTTTGCCGCGCGTCGAGGACGGACTTAAACCCGTGCAAAGGCGCATACTTTACACTATGTACGAGATGGGCTTAACCCCGGACAAGCCGCATAAAAAGTCGGCGCGTATCGTGGGCGACTGCATGGGTAAATATCACCCCCACGGCGACAGCTCGGTATACGACGCTATGGTAAGAATGGCTCAGCCGTTCAATATGCGCAGAACTTTGGTAAACGGACACGGTAACTTCGGCTCGGTCGACGGCGACCCCGCCGCGGCTATGAGATATACCGAGGCGAGGTTAGAGCCTCTTGCTCTGGAGCTTTTAAGGGATTTGGAAAAGGAGACCGTTCCCTTTTCGTTCAACTTCGACGACTCCTTGTTAGAGCCGGATATTTTACCCGGCCGCTATCCCAACCTTTTGGTAAACGGCGCAAACGGTATAGCGGTAGGTCTTGCAACCAACATACCCACGCACAATTTGGGCGAGGTCATAGACGGCTGCTGCGCGTATATCGACAACAACAGAATTTCCCTTACGGAGATGATGAAGATAATTCCCGGACCCGACTTTTCCACGGGCGGATATATTATCGCCAACGAGCTTCGTCAGGCGTACGAAACGGGCAAGGGAAAAATTATACTCAGGGCAAAGTATGCGGTAGAGCCAGGCGACCACGGTAAAAAATTAATCGTCATAAGCGAGCTTCCATATCAGACGAACAAAGCCGACCTTTTGAGAAAAATAATGCTTCTCCGCGAAGAGAAGAAGGACGTTTTATCGGGTATATCGGATATTGTCGACGAATCCGACCGTACGGGTATGCGCGCGGTTATCGCGGTTAAGAAGGAAGCGGACGTTGACGAGATATTAAAATATCTTTTCAAGTATACCGATTTGGAGTGCACTTTCGGTATCAACATGGTTGCGATAGCGGGCGGCAAGCCCAAGCAACTCGGGCTACTCGATATAATCCGCTATTACACGCATTATCAGCGCACAGTAATCGTACGCAGATGCCGCTACGAATTGAAGGAAGCGTTAGAGCGCAGCCACATTTTGGAAGGGCTTATCATCGGCGTACACAACGTTGACGAGGTCGTAAAAATTATCAAGACTTCGGAAAACACGTCCGACGCAAGAAAGAAGTTGATGGAAAGGTTCGCACTTTCCGAAAGACAGGCTCAGGCAATTCTCGATTTGCGTCTCGCCCGACTTGCAAAGCTGGAAGTAACCAAGCTTGAAAGGGAACTGGCGGAGCTTAAAAAATTAATCGCCTGGCTTCAAAAGGTTCTCGACAGCAAGGATATGCAGTGGGAAATCGTCAAGAAAGAAATGCTTGAGATAAAGCAGAAGTACAAGACGGACCGTTGCACCAAGATAGTGGGAACGGTTGACAAGATTGTTTCCCGCCGTTCGGATATCAAGGTACACGTCGACAGATGGGCGGGCGGAATTCCGGCTGCGGACAC
>JAIDRY010000043.1 GCA_029061465.1 Clostridia bacterium | reverse complement strand
TATCAAAGCTGGAGCTCGCAGGGCTAAGCAAAACGCACTGACCGGGTTTTGCCGTAAACTGGGCAAGCTTTACCGCGGTTCTGAATTCCGAGCATAACGAGAAGCCGACAAACCCTGCCCTAATAGCTGCGTTGAGCATTTTAAACCTGTTTTCGCCATAAATAATTGCGTGTACAACGGGACTTGAACTCAGCCCTTCGAAAAGCGGTACGTAGTCGTCGCCCTTATCCTTGCCGCCTAAAAGTATAACCGTGGGAACAGCCATTGACTGCGCAGCTTTGAGCGAAGCGTCAACGTTAGTACCTTTACTGTCGTCAACGTAAGCTACTCCGCCCACTTCGCGCACGAATTCAATGCGGTGTCTTACTCCCTTGAACGCGCAAATTGCATTGCCCGTTTTTTCGCGGTCGAGTTTTAATATTCCCGCCGCCGCAACGCAGGCAAGCGCGTTATATACATTATGTACGCCGTTTAACGTCAAATCAGTCAGCGCAAAATATTTTTCGCCGTTAAAGCAAACGTTACCGTTTTCAAAATACGCTCCGTCCACACGCGTCTGCATTGAGAAGTAAACAACTTTGGCTTTTGTATTATTCGCGAACGACCTTACGACAGGGTCGTCGTAGTTGAGAACGACATATTCGCTCTCCCTTAAATTCCGCATAATTTTAGATTTTAAAAATATGTAATTGTCCATATTGTAGTGGCGGTTCAGATGGTCTTCTGAAATATTCGTCACGACGGCAATATGCGGACGGAGACTTGAAAGCGTTTCAAGCTGAAACGAGGATATTTCAATTACCGCGTAATCATTGAACCCGAGATTTTCCACTTCTCTTATAAGCGGATTACCGTTATTTCCGCAGGCAACGCTGTTGCAACCGTTAGCGTTAAGCACCTCGTTGAGCATGGAAACCGTTGTGGTTTTTCCGTTTGTTCCGGTTACCGCAACGCTCGTTGCACGCAGGAACATTGCGGCAAGCTCCTCTTCGCCGATAATAGTTTTGCCTTGTTTTCTGAAAGCAACAGGCAAATTGTTGTCAATGGGTATTCCGGGGCTAAGCACGAGAATATCACACTTTTCGGCAGCCTCTTCCCATTTATCCACGGTAACTTTATAAGCACCGAGAGAGCAAAGCTCGTCCATAACTTCCGAAATTTTATCGGTAATCAAATCGTCGTAGACGTAAACTTCCGCTCCGCGCTCAAGCAAAAAGCGGGCGCTGCCTTCACCCGAAACAGACATACCCGCTACAAAAAACTTTTGACCTTTGAAATACATAACCACCTCACCAAAAAATTAAACAAAATATTCCGACAAGGCAAGTTATTAAAAAATAGCAATAGGAAATTTTACATTCCGTATATCCTTTCATCTGAAAGTGATGATGAATAGGCGCCATTAAAAATATTCGCTTGCTTGTCCGTTTATAGTATATGACTTGTACTATAACGGATATTCCCGATAAAACAAACATTACGCCTAAAATCGGTATATAAAGCGAATTGTCCGAAAAAACTGACAGGCAGGAGATAAACCCGCCAAGTGCAAGCGAACCTGTATCACCCATAAATATAGCAGCTTTATTGGTATTGAATACAAGAAAAGCCGCAACCGCTCCCACGCCAATAAAGCACAATAGTGCCGTATCTAATCCTTTTAAAGTCAGCATTACCCCAAGGATTGCCAAATACCCGCAACAAGTGCCGCCAGCAAGACCGTCCAATCCGTCCGTGAGGTTTACACAGTTCACCGTTGCAATAAAAATAAACGCTACCAACGGGATTATACCCCATTCAACGTTAATTCTGATTTCGCAGAACGGAACGTTTAAGTAGGTTTTTCCATTTATATAACAGTATACAGCCGCAACAACGGCAATAGATATTTGGAATAAAATCTTTTGATAAGGTCGTAACCCACCGTTATCTTTGCGGTGTATTTTCAGAAAATCGTCCAAAAACCCGACAACCATAAAGCTTGCGGTTATTGCAAGAGTGAGATTTGCATCTCCTCCGCTGAAACCGAGAAAACAAAACCCTACGACTATTATGGCGCATATAAAAGCCAGCCCGCCCATTGTTGGCGTGCCGCTCTTATTTTTATGTTCTTTAACGTAGCTGAGAATATACTGCCCCGCTTTAAGCCGCCGTAAAAGCGGCAATATCAGCAGCAAAAGCAATGTTGACGCGACAAACGCGCAAATAAGCGCAAGACAAATATCTTTCATTTAATCGCCGATTATCTTTTTTATTACCGTATTATCATTATAGCTGTGTTTTATACCCATTATATCCTGATAGTTCTCGCCGCCCTTACCCGCAACAAGCAGAATATCACCTTTTTCAAGCAGTTCGATAGCGTACTCTGTTGCAATTTCACGCTCAGTAACTGTAACGTATTTTTTACCTGTGGGCTTAATGCCTTCTTCTATTTCGGAAATAATATCGTACGGGTCCTCGAAGCGCGGATTATCAGAAGTTACAATACAAAAGTCGGCATTGTCCGCAGCTACTTTACCCATTATCGGGCGCTTGGTTTTATCGCGGTCTCCACCGCAACCGAAAATACAATACAGCTTCCCCTTACAAAGTTTTTTTAAAGCCTGCAATGATTTTTCAAGTCCGTCCGGAGTATGGGCAAAATCTACAAATATGTCAGCGCCGTTATATCTGGCAACCCGCTCAAGTCTGCCGTCTACTGTTTTTAACTCGCTTAATCCCTTTGCAATTACATTTGTTTTCACGCCTAAAAGCTTTGCGCACGCCGCGGCTGACATCGCGTTATATACGTTATATAACGCGGGTAAATGCAATTTCACCTCGTACAATTCATCGAACAGATTGACTACGAACGTCGTGCCGTCTATCCGTTCCCTTATATCAACTGCAAAGACGTCGGCGGGATTTTTAAGCCCATAGCTTACTGCGCCCTTTACCTCACCCAAAATTTCCACACCTAAGCCGTCGTCGGAATTAATAATAATTCTTTTACAGCGTCCGTTTTTAAACATAAGCTTTTTACATTCGCCGTAATCGTGCATATTTTTGAAAAAGTCAAGATGGTCTTGCGTGCAGTTAGTCAGTATTCCCGCTTCAAAGGTTATCCCGCAGATTTTATCATAATACAACGCATGTGCGGAAACCTCCATAAATACGTACTGTACCCCGACTGAAACCATATCAGCAAGCACTGAATAAAGGTATATAGGGTCTGGTGTAGTAAGCTCCGGCGAAACAAATTTTTCACCGTATTTTATGCCGAGCGTGCCTATTACCCCCGTACTATTGCCGTTTGAATCAAAAATCGAATCTAGCATATATGTAGTAGTCGTCTTACCGTTTGTACCCGTAACACCTACGATTTTAAGTTTTTTATCCGGGAAACCGTAAAACGCACGGGCAACGAGCGCAATCTGCGCCCGTCCATCCTCAACTATGATTTGCGGGATTTGACAATCCAACTTCCTTTCGCAGATAACGGCAACTGCGCCGCCTTCCGTTACTTCCGCAATATTATCGTGCGAATCGTATTTTCCGCCCTTAAAGCAAAAGAACAAATCCCCTTTCTGTACCTTCTGCGACACGGTGCAAAGTCCGCTTATTTCAATATCCGAACTGCCGATAATTTGCTTTGATTGTATGTATTTTAATATCTCTTCTAATTTCATTATGCATACCGCTGAATGTTTTTAATTTTTATAATGTCTTCAAAAATCTCTTTCGCAACCGGCGCGGCAACAGCACTACCGTAATACGTACCCTGAGGCTCGTCAACTATGATAAGTGCAAGATATTCTGGGTGGTTTGCAGGGAAAAATCCACAGAATGACGACACATATTTACCCTGAGCAATGTGTCC
>JAIDRY010000042.1 GCA_029061465.1 Clostridia bacterium | reverse complement strand
ATATTATTCAGCTCCGTATATCCCTCATCAAGTAAATCGTCAAGCATTTTCAGCAATTGTTTTGCCCGATAAATCGTTTCTTCGCTTACAGTAGCGGTTTTCAGTTTTTGTAATTCATTTTTATAAAATTCCAAGTTGAACGAGATAAATCCCATCTATATTCACCTCCGCTAAATTGAAATTTATCGTTCCGAAAATCTTTTTAATAGGCAATTCTCGGGCTAATGTCCTGCAAATAAATTATACTATCAATTCGGATTGTCGATGTAAACCCTGTCTGCGCTCCGTGTAATCGTTTGGTTGTCGGCGCGCGCTAATTTTAATATATAGTTGACTGCAAAGTATAGATATTACAGATTTGACAGCTCGATGTAGTGACGGAGAATATCGTTCATTTCATCATCGTAGTCGTAGGTGTAAGAATCGTATTTGTCAAATTCGTCTAAGAAAGTATCGAAGTCGGTGTCTTCGGTGAATGATTTGTACAGTTCAAGGGCAGAGTTGAAGTTGTCGGCTAAGTGCGGGGGAAGAATGGATTGCATATCCCTTACGACAGCGTCCAAATTTCCTTTCATTTCGGCGTCTTCAAAGTAGCTGTGATGTCCGACTCCTCTGTATTTGCGCTTTGGGATGAAACTCATCATATATACACAGTAGAGAAACAGCGATTCATACGGAGAGGGAAGCTCGCCCTTGTCGTGTAACTTTTCCGCGGTTCTTTTCCATTCGTCGGCACTGTCTTTTTTCTTTTTTCCAAACAACATATTGCACCTTATAATTACATTTGATTTATAGTTTTATTTTAACAGCTAAGCGCAGTGAATGCAATAAAAATGAAGTAAAATCAAAGTTGTTATATGAATTGAATATTAGTGATTAGCACTTGCGTTTAGTGCGCTAAAAGTGCGGTTTTTTGTATTAATTGCGCAAAGACGGTATTTAACATTGCAGAATGATGACATAAAACCTCGAATTTTGCGGTTAAGTAAAAATCGCTAATAAAGTATTGATTTGAGGAATAGGATTATTATATAATTGTTGCATGGAACAGATTAAAGTTGTTGAAATCAAAGAGGACATAAGGTCGCGCAACAATGAGCAGGCTAAGTCGATAAGGGAAGAGCTGAAAGAGAAGAAGGTATTTTTTCTCAATGTGATGTCGTCGCCCGGAAGCGGAAAGACTACGCTTATCGTAAACCTTGTCAACCGCCTGAAAAAGGATTTCAGGATTGGCGTAATCGAGGCGGACATCGACTCCGACGTGGACGCGAGGACTATAAGCGAAAAGACCGGCGTGAAGACAATCCAAATCCATACGGCGGGAGCGTGCCATCTCACCTGTCAGATGTCATACGAGTCGCTGTGCTCGCTTGGAATCGACGGGTTGGATTTCGTCATACTTGAGAACATTGGCAATCTTGTATGTCCTGCCGAGTTTGATACGGGTGCGACGAAGAATATGGTTTTGCTCTCCATACCCGAGGGAGACGATAAACCGCTTAAGTATCCGCTTATGTTTGAGGTCGCCGACTTCGTAGTTGTGACAAAGGCGGACGTACAACCCGCGTTTGACTTCTCGCTTGAAAGCGCAAAGCGCAACGTAGGCGGACGCAATAAGGACATCCCCGTATTTTTCACTTCGGCGCTGAAGGACGAGGGTATAGACGCGCTGGAAGAGTATCTGAGAGGCGAGATTAAAAAGGCTATTTGCTGACAAAAAAGTAAAAAATTCGATTTTGAGTATTTACTTTTAGCCAAGCAAGTAGTAAATTAATAGTATAAAAACAATTTTCCTAAAGGAGGAAACTATGGAAGGTTTGAATCAAAGGATTTGTATCATCGGCGGCGGTCCTGCCGGAACGAGTGCCGCGATGTATCTCGAAAAGAAGGGCTATACCAACTACGTCATCTACGAGAAATCAGACCACGTCGGCGGAAAAGCATTTTCACCGCTTATGAAGGTCAAGACGGCTGACGGCAAGTGGGAAGACCGTACAATCGAGATGGGCGCAGTTATGGGATGCGATACATATTTCGCAGTCTCCGAGTGCGAGGAGTTCGGCGGTGTTACTCACCTTGACGGACCTCCGATGGGACGTAAGTTCAAGTTGGTTGACGGCTCTGACCAGCCTATGCCTTTTACCGCTCTTCTCAAGAAGGTCAGAAAGATGAACAAGCTTTCCAAGCTCCTTGAAAAGAAATACTACGGCTATGACGTAAACGGTCACCGCGGTGTTGCACAAGGCAAGTACGAGGGTATGTGCCCGTCGCCTAAGATGAAGCTTAAACGCATTCAGGGCGAAAACCCCAACCTCAAGG
>JAIDRY010000041.1 GCA_029061465.1 Clostridia bacterium | reverse complement strand
CGTATTCATTCCGCCGTAAAGTTTCAAAAACTTGTCAAGCGACGATTTTTCATATTTGGATACAAGCAACGTCGGGCCTGCAATATCGTTTTTGCTTTTCTTTTGCTTATTCATTGCACGGTTTACTATGGTTAAACTTTCCGCAAAGGTTTTACTTTGGGATAGTTTGACGTTTAGATTATAAGTTCCCGTAAGATTGGCAATTCCTGTTTCACCGCTCGCGTACTTGCGTAAATCGACTGTGCAGGGAATATTGATCTTCTTTTTCGAATACAGTTTGCCGATTGCTCTGCCGTAGGCGGTAAGAAAAACGTCGTTCAGCGTTGCCCCCTGCTTTTTAGCGGCGGCGTGTACCTTTTCCATTGTATCGGACGAGATACGGCGTTCCGCTACATGGATTTGCTCGTTCTTGCCTTTGTCATAAACCTGCGTATTCTTATATCCGCAGATCATTGAAAACAGCATTTTCATCGTATCGCCCGACTTCAATTTTAAGTTTTCCGTAAGAAAAGAAAACTCTCTGTTCATAAGCGCGGAATAATCATTGCCAGCCTTGCCGTTATAAAAATCACAGAACAGATAGATAAGTTTCTTAAATCCGCTTCCGTCGCAAATCAAATGGCTGACTGTAATGACGAGCAAGTTGTTTGATAACGTAAATTTTATCAATCTCTCATTCGTGTTGAGCGATTCCGTTAAAAGATTTGTTCTGCTCGTCGTATGATCTATTACAAGCAAATCTTTTCCGGTGAGAGCATCGTTTCCCACGAAGACGTTTCTTTTGCTATCATAGCGGCACTTTAACAAAGGAAACGCTTTAATCAAGCTGTCGAGCGCGACGGTAAGTTTCGCCGTGTCTAAAGCGTTTTCAAACTCAATAAGCTCGTGAATAAACGGCTCGTGATACTTTGTGTTTATATACTGCATTAAATCGAGCGGTTGAACTTTGTACTCTTTCATAAGATTACCTCCTGTTTACAAGTCTATTATAACTGAACTTTTATTCAAACACCACAACACAAAAAACGAAAAATGTTGGTTTCTGGTTGATATTTTGAAATTTTTCTTGTATAATAAAACTATGAACAGGTCGGAATCAAAATTTCAGAACACTGCGAATAAAATGGGCGGTGCACTTATTACATTATTAGAAAGTAAGGAAT
>JAIDRY010000040.1 GCA_029061465.1 Clostridia bacterium | reverse complement strand
GTTCTACACCGTGATAAAGGCGGTAGAGGACAAATTCGGCAAGGGCGGCAAGGGCAATGCGGAAATAGATAATACCTTTAATAAGGATATGGACGAGGACTTCAACACCGCGCTGGCGCTTTCCGAGTTGTTCAAAATTTTCAAGACCGTGTCTTCTAAACTTGCGGCAAACGATAAAAGCGCCGCCGAAGATATTTATCAGGTGAGAAAGACCTATTCGCTTCTGGGTATTTTCAAGCGCAACGCGGACGATTATTTAAACGAGGTTGCCCTAAAAAACCCCGTTGAAATTCCCGATGAGGTTTTAAAGCTTGCCGAAGAGAGGTGGCAGGCAAAGAAATCGCGCGACTTTGCAAGAGCGGACGCACTCCGCGGCGAGATAGAAAACGCGGGCTATATAATAAAAGATTCAAAGGATAATTACATGGTAATTAAAAAATAAGGTACGGTATGAAAAAGCTGACTTCTGAAACTTTAAGACAACTCTATTTGAAATTCTTTGAAAGCAAGGGGCATAAAATTATTCCCTCGGCTTCGCTCATTCCCGAAAACGACCCCACGGTCTTATTCACCACCGCGGGCATGCACCCGCTCGTTCCCTATCTTTTGGGTGAGAAGCACCCCGAAGGCACGCGCCTTACCGACGTGCAGAAGTGTGTGCGCACGGGCGATATAGACGAGGTAGGCGACAGCTCGCACTGCACCTTCTTTGAAATGCTCGGCAACTGGTCGCTCGGCGATTACTTCAAGGAGCAGATGATACCCTGGTCGTACGAGTTTTTGACCTCGCCCGACTACCTCGGCATACCCGTGGAGGATATCGCGGTAACGTGCTTTGCGGGGGACAAGGACTGCCCCAAGGACGAGGAGAGCGCTAAGCTTTGGGAGAAGTGCGGCATACTTAAAAAAAACATTTACTTTTTGCCTAAGTCGGGCAACTGGTGGGGACCTGCCGGCACAACCGGTCCCTGCGGCCCCGATACGGAAATGCATATAATCCGCAACCATGCGGAGGCGGACAAGCTTGGCGAATACGACTTCGACAACGCTCCGTCGGGCACGTTCCTTGAAATATGGAACGACGTGTTTATGCAGTACAACAAGACCGCGGAAGGAAATTACGAGCCTTTGAAACAGCGCAACGTGGATACGGGCATGGGACTTGAACGCACGCTGTGCATATTGAACGGCAAGGCGAGCGTTTACGAAACGGATATATTCGAGGGCGCGATTGAAAAAATACAAACGCTCACGGGTCGCAAATACGAAGAAGGCGGGGATGTAACCCGCGCGTTCCGCGTAGTTCTGGACCACGTGCGCACGGCAACCTTTATGCTCGGTGACGTCAAGGGAATAGTTCCCTCCAACACCGACCAAGGCTATATTTTAAGAAGAATAATCCGCCGCGCGGTGCGCTTCGGAAGAAATATCGGACTTCCGCAAGGTTCTTTAAAAGACATATCCGCAACGATAGTTAATAAGTACGCGGAAGTATATCCCGAGCTTGTCAAGAATTCGGCTCGCATTTACGAGGAGCTTGAAAAGGAAGAAAACAAATTTTCAAGAACCTTACAGCAGGGCATTCGCGAGTTTGAAAAGACCGTTCAGGCGCTTCCATCAGGCGGCGAGATAGACGGCG
>JAIDRY010000004.1 GCA_029061465.1 Clostridia bacterium | reverse complement strand
CCGCAGAGCTCCACAACCCCCCCTCTGCGGGCTGGAAAATAATAGCGATCTTCGACCCCACACCCCCAACCGTCCGGGGGGAGGGGTGAAAGTGGGGATAAGTTCTGACTAAGGTTTTCGATAAAATTGTCTTATTGGCCATTAACTTGACATAATGCAGGCCTGATGTTAAAATTAAATTGTAAAAATTTGTCAAAATTTGTTAGTCGGAGTGAATGCGTTGTGGGTAGAATTTTTATAAGTTACAGTCATAAAGATTGCAAAACGGTTGAAAGGGTAAACAACTTTCTTACCGCTAGCCGCATCTTTACCTGGTTTGACGCTGAATCTATACATGAAGGTGACAGGTGGGAGTCAAATATTTCAACCGCCATTTTTTCATGCGACGTGTTTTTAATGTTTTATTCCCGCAATTACCGCGACAGCGAATACTGTAACAAAGAGTACAATATAATGCGTGAAAAGACGCATAGGCCGGACATAGTCGCGGTTGATCTGGATGGCAGTAAAGATTCTTTTATTGAACACGATGTTAAGGGATATCAGTTTATAGACTATAAGTCTGGTGATATTGACGACCTTTGCCGCAAACTTGTGGCAAACAGGGCGGTGAAGAAATGTTCGATAATTCCCGACGCTTCGCGCAGGGGCACGGAATGCACGCATTTTTTAAACGCCCTTAAAAATCTTAAATTCTCCAGACATTACTCCGTACTTGAACCTTTAATCAGGTTCCTTGTTTACATAATGAATGGCGAAAATACCGGTAGATTCATTTCTTCAGAAGCAAACTTTTCGTCATTACAGGCGTATAGTCTTGACAACGACAGCTTTGAACTTATGTTGCAGGGCGATGCAGATTTTTCCGATAAAAAAGATGTCGATGTCCGCAATAACTATATTCGCAATCTGATGTCTGCTATGTTCAGATATGCCAGAACGGAATTTTGTAAAACTGCCGCAACAGACCTTGAATTTGACGGCATTTTTAAAACTTCCAACCACAGGTTTCCCCAGCTGAAAACCGAAAAGGCGGAAGCGTGGGTTACCGGTGAATATCTTGACGAAAAAGTATATTCGTATATCAACGACGAGCTTTGCAGTTTGTATCGTCAGATGCCAGAACTTAACATACTTATTGACAGATTGGGACAGTTGTTTGAGGCAAGCAAGTTTTATGAGTCGCTTGAATCGCGTTTCGGTATAGTAAGCCCCATGCCTTATGAAATAAATCCTTTTATATTAAAAATTTCAAGAACGCTATTTGTATTCCAAAACGGGATTAGCGATTTCGGAAACGAAGACTGTTTTCCTGACATAACGTTAAGTGAGAGGGACATATCCCGCACCGTATTGGGCGTGGACGAGCTTATAAAAGGCTACCACGACGATATATTCTTGCATGGAAATTACGGTAGCGGCAAAAGCTTTATACTCAGAAAATGGTTCATTGATGACCCCGACAGCTTCTATATCGACCTCGGCCGTTGCGGCTGGGCGGAGAACGGGTTTTTGTTGCACACCTCTGACGCGGAAGATATTTATGCGTGTTCCGATATAATAAGAAATTTTTTAGAGCGTCAGGAGCCGTTGGGCTATAAGATTAATTTCTATAAGCTGTACAATTACTCAATTCACAATAAAAAGCTAACAATAATTCTTGACAATATTGACAATTTGTCTGAGGATATCCGCAAGCAAATACTCGCGGAAGTGGAAAGGCTTAGCCGCGTTTTCCGCATAGTGCTGGTATCTGCAAAACACGATGTCGAAGGCAAGCTTTCGCTAAATAAGAACAGCAACAATCTTGACCATTTCCTGCGGTGCGAAATTCTGCCGATTGGCAAAAAGCAATTTGTCGCATTCCTTCGCGAAAAAAAGAAGCACGATGGCAGCGTGGACGACAAGATTATAAGCGAGTTTGAAAGTCTTGACGAAAAAGACGCGGTGTTTGCATTTTTCGATAATTTCACCAAGCTGGATATTCTGTTCAAGGCGGTTTCGGACTGGCACGGATTTTCCGTTGCGCAATTAAAGAAAGAGTTCGACGCCAAAATCAAGGTTTACCAAAATATCTTTGAAAGCAATCAGACCTACTCACTGCCTAAAAAAATCGCTTCGTTATTCCAAAAATCGGTTGTGGATATCGAGGACGTAATTATGGATTTGGTGAAGTCGGAAATCGCAGATATAAAGAAGCTTTCGTACAATTCGGATTCCCTGTTTATAGATATAAGCTCTGCCGAAAAGCAACTGCGGTTCCGCGACCATTATCCCATTCTGACAAGAATAACAGGGCAATATTTGTTCGTGAACGAAGACGTCCGCAGTTATTTTATGGCATCGTATATCCATTCGCAAATTACCGGCGGCAACCTTAGGGACGACTTTGCCGCATTGCAAAAGCTGCTTTCAAAGGTAAAAAACAATTACACTGTTTTGGAATATCTAAGGGAATTCGACGTACTCAGCGATATAGATACCGAGCTGTTGTTGAATAACCCCGACGGGTATGAAGAGCTGGTATATATCCTTTACAAGATTGTTCAGTACTACAACGGTGACGGAATACGGACTCAGCAGGAGTTTTTGCGAAACGCCAACTTTACGACGATATACGATAAGTTCTTTTTCGGTGCGGAAAATATTGAAAGAGTGGTAGTTCCGCCCTGCGTAACGGAAGTGGGGCGCGCGGCGTTTTCCAATATGCCGAGATTGATGGAAATCGATTTTGCCCCGCGCGGAGTGAAAGCTGCCGAGGGCAAACTCCTGCGCATACGTCCGTGGGCAATACTCAATTGTCCGTCGTTGCAGAAAATCTGTTTTGGAAACCGCAACTACGGCGAATACGAATATCCGCTTTTCAGCCGTTGCTATGCACTCAGACGTATAGAAATAGGCGCAGACAACAGCGCCTTTACAATGCTGTATGACGGGCAGCTGCTGGTAAGCAAGGATAAAAAGATTTTATACGGTGCGGTAAATTCGCTCGTTGGCGAGTTGACAGTGCCAGACGGAATAGAAATTATCGAAGAGAACGCGCTTTCAAATCTGAAAAATATTACGTCTATTGTAATACCTGCGTCGGTGCGTTCAATCGCCACTAACTTTTCCGATTTTTGCGACAACCTTGAAACCTTTAAGGTCGACAGCCAAAACGAATTGTTTTTTACCGACGAAACAGGCAACATATATACGACCGACGGCGGTAAAAAGATACTGTTCCGCGTGCCGTCCGGGTTGCACGGTGCGCTGCGCATTCCACACGACGTAAACATTATAGGAAGCGACTCGATATCATGTTGTATATATCTTGACGAAATTTTCGTTCCTTCAAGCGTCCGCATAATCGAAAACTATGCCTTTGCGGATACGTATTCTTTGAAGACCCTGATTTTCAAAGACATTGAAAGCGTTGACAAATTCGGTACGTACATATTCCTTTCGACAAACGATAATGTCAAGGTTATCGGTGACAGGAATTACGACCTTGAAGAATTCAATATGGAATATTGCAACCCGCTTACAGAAGTAAAGCAAAGCGGCACGCTTCGCCGAACGGTTACGGCGGATATATTTAGGCAGCACGGCTTCGAGATAATACGCGATGGCAATTTGCAACTTAGGCAAAATTGTCGGATAGTAATTGTTCGTGACATAACCCTGTTCAAAACGGGAACGTACAGAGAGCAAGATTTCAACATTCTTTTGCTCGGTCTTACGGAATACAATGCAATTCTTATGATGAACACGTTGCAGGCGGAAAAATATATTAAAAAGCTGATATCCGAAAACTATATCGATATGGTGGTGTTGTCGCGCAATCTTCCGATGATAAGCCACTTTGAAAATACAAACTATTACGACAGATTACTGATTGCAAGAACGGCGGGCAGTTCTTCCGCAACGGCAAGAGAACTGTCAAAAATAATTATTGAACTTGGAGAAAAAAATGTACAAATTGAGAAAGGGCAGAAGCGGTGACAACGAGCAAATATTGAAGGTCGCTAATACTGCATTCAGCACGGTGAGAGAGCAGGGATTTGATTTCAGCGCAATAATGCCCAAGGTATATGGCGCAGGGAAAGAGTTCTGGAAAATACACCACGTAATAGAATGTGGCGGCAAGATCGTTTCGCTTGCGGGCAATTTGCCTTGCGAAATCAATGTCAACGGTAAAGCTTACAAGTTTTCAATTGTCGGCACCGTTTCCACTTTGCCCGAATGTCGCGGTAAGGGCTATATGTCCGCGCTCATGAATGATATAGTGCGTGACAGTATGAACAAGCAATACGTTTTCAGCACTCTTACAGGGCTTAGAAACAGATACAGACACTTCGGCTTTGACAAATATACTACGGTATATAAATTTGTTTTTGAGCAGCAAACGGTCGGGTATCTTAAAAACAACGCCGACCTTTGCGTGAGTGTGTATGACGGCAATAAGGACGTTCTTTCGGCATTGTACGCAATATATGCAGGCACCAATCCATTTGTTAAGCGAACGAAGGAAAGATTTGTCGACTGTTTGAGAATTTCCGACGCCGAAATTCTTGTCTTCACGCTCGGCGGGCAAATATGCGGATATGCAAGCTTCACCGCCCGCAAGCGTTGCGTGCAGGAAATTGTTCTGAAAGATTATTCACTCTTGCCCGAAGTTGTCGGCGAAATTATGTCGCGCCGCGATTTTTCGGAAATTACTTTTTTAGTAAATCCGCTTAACTTGTCTGCGGTCAAGGCTTTTGATGCCATTGCAGAAAGTAAAGTTTTGTGTGACGAGCTACACATCCGCATTTTCGATATGGTCAAATTTCTGGAAATGCTGCTTGGGCTGAATGGTGCTTTGTTGGGCAATGTCAACTGTGAAGAAGTTTACGTTGTGGACGGACAGGCGATATCGCTGAAAGTTCACGGCGGTAAAGCGGAAGTTAAGGAATGCCGTACGGGCGCGAACAAAACCTATACGCAAAGCCAATTCCTCAGAATGGTTTTGGGCAACGGCGATAACGAACTTTGCCGCAATTCAAACATCTTTCCTCTGTCGTTCGGTATAAACGAACCCGATATGTTTTAAAAAAGGTAAAGCTTATGTATTTAACGTTGGGAATAATATTTTTAATAGCTTCATTATTTATGGCGGCGGTCATCGTTTACACATCTGTCCGCTCCGCAAGAAACAGCGGCGAGTTGATAACAAAAAAGAATATGTTTTATCTCGCTCCCACTTTTCTTATTATTTACTTTCTACATATTACCGCAGCTTCGTTCAACGGTGCCGAGATAGATTTCTTCTATTGCTTTTCATTAATAAGCACCGTGCTTGACGTTCTTAAATTCAAGGCGCAAAGCAGTTTTATCGAGCCCATATGCGAGGCGTATCCTATTTTTTATGTTGATTTTGTTTTGGCTTTCCTTGTGGGCGGGGCAACAATTATCCTGAGTATTGCAAGCTTTTTCAGCCGCAGGATAAGCAACTGCATAAAAGTCGGCAATGCGCTCCGTAAAAAAAGCGATATAATCGTCGGCGGCTCTGCAGATGCGGTCAATTATGCAACGGCAACAAAAAACTGTTTACTGCTCGGCGTCGATATAACCAATCAAAAATACGCCGACCTTATAAAGCAGGGTGTAACTGTTTTAAAAATTCCGTTTGAGATAAAGCGACTTTCACGCAAACTCAAAAAGGGCGGATACAACATAATCGTTTTCCGCGATGGCAAGCATCCTTACACTAAGATTATCGAAGTTTTTACGGCGCTGAATAACAGCAGCAGAATTTATCTTGAAGCAAATCAGCGCGAGATGAAAATTTTAAGGGAAAAATTCCTGACGAAAGCAGATTACAATTCAAACCTTTATCTAACAAGTTTCAGCAAGTACGAGCTTATGGCGCGCCGCTTTGTCGTTGACTATCCCGTAACGAAATACATACCGCGCTCGTTTTATAACGACAACTTCACCCTGAAAAACGACAAGCAGATAAACATCGTGTTTGCTGGTTTCGGTAAGGTAAATTACCAACTTTTCAGAATGTGCGCAATGCAGTTTCAGTTTGCACAGCAGATCGGCGGTAAGCTTGCTGCAAAACCCGTCAACTACTACGTTTACGACAATAAGGAAACGTCGCTTCACAACGAATTCTTTTCAAGAATTCTTTACGAAATGGACGAAGAGTTTGCAGATGGTCATTTCCCCAAACCCGAAAAAATATGCGAACTGTACCCTCGTAAATTAGACATAAATTCCGTTGACGCAAAAAAGATATTTAAATCCCTTGTTACGAAAGACAGCTTTACTTACTTTATTGTTTCGCTGGACAACGACTTGGCGGACGCATCGTATGCGCAGACCGTAAGACGCTTGTTCGACGACGGCGACAATTACCACATTTTTGTAAGGGCGAAAAACGCCAACGGCGAAAAGCTCAACGAGCTTGACGACTACATTACCTATTTCGGGGAAGAAAGCAGGCTGTATACCCACGAAAGTATCGTAAATGACGATTTAATGGAGCTTGCACAAAAAATAAATCTGTTGTACAACAACATTTCAAATCCTCCCGAATGGTTGAAGGAATTAAAAGGCAAGAAAAACATCACGGCAGAGGAGCAAAGAAAGATTTTAAATGAGAAACTCGCAGATCCCGTAAACAAAAAATTTATGCTTGAAAGTTGGTCGGATCTTCCTTATATAGAGCAGGCGTCTAATCTGTATCACGCGCTTAATCTGCCACACAAATTAAATCTTTTAGGGTTTGATATGGTTAAGAAAAGTGAAGAAAATAACAACGTAATTTCGGAAGCTGAGTTTTACGAACGTTATAAAAACAGCGGCAGAGAAACCGATTACAGTGATTATTCATTTTTCTTTAAAACCGAACCGAGCAATGTTTTGGCCTATATAGAACATTCCCGTTGGAACGCGCTTTACATTCTTTATGACTATAGGCAAATGAAAAAAGCAGATATGCATATCGTTGAAAAGTGTGACGATAAAGGCAACGTTCAAAGAACCATACCGCATAAAAACACTGCAGCCAAAGAGCATGCGTGCCTTACGACATATTACGGGCTGAACGAGTTAATTACTTATAAATATAAAGAGTTGTACCCAGACGAGATATTAAATGAAACGAGTTATATAAATAACGCCCGTTTGCAAGAGTTAAGTAAGATTTACGCCTACGATTATATGGACTTGGACAGGCTATATAGCGAGATTACCGCCATGGGATATGTTCTAGTAAGTAATCACGGCGAAAACCGGTAATGGTGACATCTCGTCGAGTTAATGTTTAACTTACGATTGAACTAAGAAGTATTAAATTAAATATACAAAGGCGGATATTAATATGCAATGCTATAATTGCAACGCAAAAAGATTACAGTATGATAAGAAAAAAGATGCCTATACTTGTTTGAACTGTGGGTATGAATATCCAAAGCAGTACTTCTTTATCTCTCATTCGCATTTGGATATAGAAAAAGTAAGAATAATAAGAAATATTATTGAAGAAACTTTTTTCTATGAACCTATATTATTTTTTCTGAAATGTCTGTCTGATGAAAACGAATTGCAGGATTTAATTCAGCGCGAAATCTATGAAAGGATTTGGTTTGTCTATTGCAAAAGCGATAATGCTGAAAAGTCTATATATGTGCAAAGCGAAAGACAATATTTAAAGGATTTGATTGATAATGGTAAAAAAATCAATTATGTTGAAGTCGAACTTGATAAATTCAATATTTGGAACAATAAGTGTTTAAATTATTTACGCAATCAAATAAGTCATCAAATCAGAAAAACGAAATTATTTATTTCTTATTCAAATTATGATAGGGAATTTGCATCAGCATTAAGGCAAGGTCTTTTAATAAAAGGATATAGTGCATTGGATTGTGCTAATCTTGAATCCGATAGTAACTGGTCAACATCAGTTAAAGATCATATGAAAAGGCACAGTTATAAAGATGGAGCAATTATATTATTAATATCTAAACATTCTTTAAAAAGTGATACATTTAAAGAAGAAGCTGAGTTTGCATTGAAACAAAATGCTTTAATTTTGCCAGTAATAATCGATGACAGAATTTATGCCGAAAATGAATTGTATTATGAAATGCCTAACTTGGCCAATGTATTAAGCGTTTTTGCAAGACCTAATGATATAGAACAAACTTGCATAGCTATTATAAATAATTTGAAAGAGCTATGAAATAAATTATTGGAAAATTGAACAAAGCAGATTAATAAAAAATCTTTGAGTTTCCATAGGGTTACAATAATAATGTTTTTCTTGTAAAGAAATAACTATATATAAGTATTAACTTTGTGATAAAAATAGGGAAGAATTGGGAAATTGCTGATTTTAGGGATTATGTAACAAACGGAAAAGTTTGATTTTGGGGCATTTTTAGGCGAGTATCTGCTAAAAATGCCCTATTTTTATGGTTTTTGTTAATGTCGATTTTTTACGCATATGCCTTAAAAACCTCTGTAGAAACACCGTGCCAATTTAGGCCCAAGTTCGGGTACTAATAACGCAAGCCGAACTTTCGCTGTTCAACTTGCGTTATTTTATTTATACATATTGCAATTGTGCATTAGCTCTGCTATAATTGCTTTGAACATAACGCCACAATTTATTTACCTAAATGGCACTGCACAGTTACCGTTTTTGCGGCGAGAAGCAGTTTACACATATTACGATATGAAGTACAATTACAATATAGAAATCCGCAACGAAACGGATAAAGATGAAATTTTTAATAAATATAAGCAAACGGTTTATGACCATATTTTTGGCGAAATTAGCGGCTCGTTTAACTTCGATTTGGATTTGTTGGTGGTTTTTAAAGAAATCCCTGAGGATAAACAGTTTATTAATGAAGAAACGTACAACGCCGGAACGACGTTGATTGAGGATAGATTTGCCATTATACTTAATATTCTTTCGTTAGAAAAATTACCTGATGACGGCGGGCTTGATTTAACTATATCAATTTGCCACGAGTTGTGTCACGTTTATGATTTATACCTCGTTACCCACAACAAATATTATTCCGTAAATCCGTTACCTTATAGCCAGAAGAGTTTAAAAGATTTAACCATATCCAAAGGCTGGTTGTTCTGGACGGAATTTCATGCATATTTTTTAACTTATAAATATTTTAACGACGAATATAGTTGTCCTACCTTTTCGCAAATTGTGAACGGTTACGAAGAGCTTACAAATCAATTTGCAACAATACAAGCTATAGATGATTTTGAATCTGAAGAATCGATAGCAAAGATAGAAAAATTTAAAGACAATATTGATGACTTTATATATTTTACCGCTAAGTATTTAGCCGGCTCCATCTTCAAAGAGAAAAAAAACAATACGGACGAAGAACAGGTAACAACGCACGACTTTTACGAGCAAGTTAATAATATATGCTATCATTCGACCAGCAAATTAATACCGTTATTACGCAAGGCTCACGGAATGAGATTGACAAAAAAACTATACAACTTAGGCAAATACTTATTAACAAATATATACGAAGAATTTAATTTTTTTACAATTAAGCGTGGCGACAGTATTCTGTTTGCTTATTGTAATTAATCAGTACTGTTCTTTCCGACAAACTATGAGACAATCGCTATTTCTGATAGATAAAGTAGAAAAATTTTTTAAGTATAATTTTTTATATTGCATTGATTCTAAAAATATCTTATGATATACTTTTATTGTAGAAATTTGTCGATTTTAAAAGAGGAAATTTGTGAAAACAGTATATAGGAAATTTATTGACTGGAGAAAGACGGGGAAGAATTTACAACTGTTGAGGAATGATAACGGCAATCTTCGGCGGGAGGCATGCCGTATAAATAATTTACATAAATCCGATTGTAGCGGCGAGTGCGAAAGCTGCAAATACGATATGGACAGCAATATCAGCCGCAAAGAGCTTGCCGTGCTTTTCGGCGTTTCCGATAACGTAATTTACAGTTGGGAAAACGGCAGGACGCCAATCGGCTTAGAAGATTTGCTGTTTTACTGTCAGATATCTAAAGTAAAACTTGAGGATATTATCGTTTTTACAGAATAAAATTCATAATAAAAAATACCGTATTTAAAGAAAGTCGTAAAATTTACGGCTTTCTTTGTTTTTTCAGGAAAAATCCGCAGATAAAGGGAACAAGCCGTAAAACGCAAATAAACCGTTGTTTGCTCACGGTGGTAAAT
>JAIDRY010000039.1 GCA_029061465.1 Clostridia bacterium | reverse complement strand
ATATTGCCCGTGTTCTGCGGGATTTCCGGTTCTATCAAAACGATATTGAACATATTTCCTCCGTTTATTAAATGATAACTTAAATCCTTAAAATTTGCAATAAATAACGGCTGTAAAATTTCATTTGACATTCGCTGTGAAATATTGCTAAAATGAAACTATGCGGAAGCAAACGCAAATCTTTTAGTGAGTTTTAATTTATGGGTAATTTCCTTCTTGCGCTCGGCGGTTCGGACGTATTGCAGATTTTCAGCAGTGCGTTCTTCATACTCGGCGGCATAACCGTGTTTATGATAGGCATGAGCATGATGGGCAGCAACATAGAAAAAGCCGCGGGCAAGTCAATGCGCAGGCTTATGGGCAAAGCCACCAAAAACCGCTTTATAGGCGTGGGAACGGGTGCGGCGGTTACGGCTATAGTAAACAGCTCCGCGGCGACCACCGTCATGATAGTCGGCTTCGTTAACGTGGGGCTTATGACGCTCACGCAGGCGGCTTCCGTAATAATGGGTGCAAACATAGGCACTACCATTTCCGCGTTCATAATGGCTCTGTCCTCGGCGGGCGGCGCCTCGTTTTCGATAACGGCGATTTTCGCCCTCGTCGCGTTTGTCGGGCTTATACTCACTATGGCTGGCAAGAAGGATAAGGTAAAACATTCGGGACATATCTTAGAAGGTATCGGACTTATCTTTATAGGTCTTAACGTAATGTCCGGCGCGGTGAGCGATTTAATGGCTGAGGGGAGCAACACGCGCGAAGCGGTTGAATTTTTGTTTCAGGCGCTCGGCAGTCAAAGCGCTTACCTCACCTGGGAAATACCTGTGCTCTTTATTTTAGGCGCGGTACTTACGGCGGCTATGCAGTCGTCCGCGGCGCTTACGGCAATAATAATTTCGCTTGCAAGCCAGAACCTCATTTCCCTGCAAATGGCAATGTGCATTATCCTCGGCGCAAACGTGGGTACGTGTCTTACTTCGCTTATTTCGTCAATGGGCGCAAGCGTAAACGCAAAGCGCACCGCGGCGGTTCACCTTTTATTCAACGTTGCGGGTTGTATTATATTTATCTGGCCAGTAGCGTTTGCAGGGCAGTATATCGCGCAGGCAATGTCGGGCATAGATACGCAGTGGCAGATAGCGCTCTTCCATATGGTGTTTAACTTATTGACCACGGTTATATTGCTTCCGTTTTTAAAGCACCTTGTAAAGCTTGCCTGCTTTATCGTCCCCGAAAAGAAGGGAGAAGTGCAGAGCGCGGACGAGCACGAGCTTTTGGATAAGCGACTTTTGCGCACTCCCGCAATAGCGGTGGGGCAGGTCAGAAAGGAGCTTACATATATGGGCAGGATTGCATTTGAAAATTATAAGCGCGCCCTCAATATGTTACTCACCGGCGATATGAGCGAGACGGAGGAGTTTGAAAATACCGAAAAGCATATCAACGATTACAACAGCTACGTTTCGTCCTTCCTCGTAAAATTGTCGCTTCTGGATTTGGCGGAGTCTGACGAAAAGAAGGTGTCGTCGTTCTATCACGTTGCATCGGATATAGAGAGAATAGGCGACTATGCGGAAAACATAGTTGAGTACGCAACGCAGATGACGGAGGCAAAGGAAACCTTCTCCGAACATGCCAAGGCTGAAATTGAGGAAATGGATTTACATATCACCAATCTTTACGACCACGTGCGCGAGGTATTCGTCAATCAGGATATGAGCCGCATACCCGACGTCGAGCGCGAGGAGGCGGCGACGGACAAAATGTGTAAGACTATGCAAAAGGCGCATTTAAGGCGCGCCGCCGAGCACAGATGCACGCCGGAAGCAAGCGCCGTTTATTTACAGCTTGCAATAAATATGGAGCGCATAGGCGACCACCTTCACAACGTGGCTAACTCCGTTAAAACCTACCATTCCGAAGTAAAATAAAAAACGGCAACCGCATTGCGGTTGCCTTCTTTCTATTCTTTATTTTCTTCGGAAGTATCTTCCTCGGTGGCGGCGGTTTCGGATACAAGCTCTCCGTTATATGCACCGACGGCTCTCTTATTTTCAATAAGCTGTCTTACGCGCAGGAACGCGTAATAGCCGCCCGTAAACGCCCAGAACAGTCCGACGTAGACCAGATATAATATAATAAGATATAAAATATTGAGCTGGCATTTCCATATGGTTATGGGAATTTCGGGAACGGGTATGGGCACGGGATTAATCTGCGTGAATGCGTAGTTTGGTCTGAGCCACTCGCAGTTGGGGTCGTCCCAGCCTCCGAAGCCCTGCAAGGTGTAGCCGTCGTATGTAAATCCCTGTGAAGCGGAAGAAACCAAGCCGCTTGATACAGCCGCCACGACTATTACTAAACAATAGTAAATAAGCGGAATAATGCAGTCTTTAATTTTGAATTTATAGTGTCCGAGTGCGGAGGGCAGAACGGAAAGTGCAAACAGCAGTATATGCGTTAAGCAGAAGTACAGTATGGAGTAGCTGCAAAAAATTCCGTAGTTGGACATATCGTCCTTGCCGAAGTAAATGAACACCGTAAGCGCGCCCGCGGCGTGCACGAAAAACGAAATTGCGTACAGCACTCTTTTGCGGAGGAAAACGGAAAGGCTTGCAACGTATACGCCGATATTGCAGATAAAAAGCGGTATGCAGGCGAACACGGTGTGATAGACGTTGTAGCCGTCGCCCATTACCATAGAATCCTTGCTGTGGTACTGTATCAGCAGAACTATCGCGGCGGCGGCAAGGAAGTCGCGCTGGGCTTGCGGCGTTTTTCTTTTTAAAACGTAGTACGCACCGATAGTAAAGCCGACTAATATTGCAAGCGCAAGGAAGTGCCAAAGCGTAAAGTTTTTAAACCACAAAAAGCCGTCGCGCGAAAAGTTTGATATATCGAAAAAGTTTTCAAATATATTCAGCGGCATTACGGCTATTACCGCAAAGGGCAAATAAATAAAGCTTTTGCCGCTCACGTTGTAGCTGTCGCGCAGGAATAAAAGCACGCAGATTATAAGCTCGATTGCGCTCGCTAAAAAGAACAGTACTTTATTCGCCGTGGGTGAAATAAACTCGTTTATGCTTGCGTAAACCTTGTCGGCGGACGACGCGCTTTCGGTCAGCATCGTAACTTCAAAGAAGTTACCGTATGTAAAAAGGCTTGCAATTATAAATACGGGCAAAAAGCATTTTGCAATATCCGCACAGCTTTTCTTTTTGTAAAATACGGCAAGCGGAATAAGCAGATAGCCCGCCTTTTTGACCCATTGACTGAAAACGAACAAAAGGTTAAAGCTGTCTTCGTCGCCTGAAAAAGATATTCTGTTGAATATGTAATAATCGGAAACGGTAAAGGTAAGTACAAGCGCAAGCGCCAGCAGCGCCGCCGTCAGCGCCTTTAACGCCACGTCCGTAATTTTATTTATATTCATAGTATACATATTATAATATTACGGTTAAAATTTGTCAATGGTAAGTTTTGGCGGCGGGTTGAAGCCGTAAGTTATTTTGAAATTTTACGGATAAACGATTGTAAAAACTTATAAACCGTGGTATACTAAATAAAAAATAAAACGGAGATATAATTATGGCAAAGATAACCAAGGACACTTTGATTGCGGACTGCCTCAAAATAAATCCCAACAGCGCGGAAATTTTGCAGGCGGTAGGTATGCACTGCCTCGGCTGTGCAATGGCTCACGGCGAAACTATAGAGGAAGCGGTTTACGTTCACGGTAACGACCTTGACGCGCTTCTTTCAAAGCTCAACGAAGGCGTAGAGTAATTTAAATTTATAAAAGCCCTTATGGTCGTGATATGCCCCCAAAAGTTAGTCGCTTTTGGGGGCATATCATTTTCGGGGGCATTTTCCTTGTTGGCGGGTTTTGCCTTTGCTGGAAAAATCTTTGCATTGCGCAGCTGAATACTTTTTGTTATAATGTCATCGTAATTAACCAGCTAAGTCCAAGCTCAAACCCGATTTTAAGGATAAATTTTGGCTTATGCTTCGTTAAGCCCGCTTGCCGTACTACCGAGTACGACTTCGCGGTCTTGCCTTGTCTAATCTCAAAATTTATCTATTAAAATTGCGGCGCACCTAAGCGTGCGTATTTTGCGATAATTTGAGTTTGTAGTGACTGAGGCGTACAAAGATGTACGCCGAATGGAGCTACAAGCGCAAAGCGCGCAAAAGCCGCCGCTTAGGCGGGTTCGTATTTGGAATTAGCTGGTTCTGGAGGTTATGAGATTTTAATGGCAAAAATAAAAACGTTAATCGCCGCGCTGGCGGTATTGGCAACCGCGGCTACGGTCGGCGGCTGTAATGCGGATTATAATACGGAGGGTGAGAACGGAAACGGAGAACAGATAACCGCTCCCCAACCCGAACAACCCGAGCCCGAAATTCCCGCGGTGGTAGTGCCGCCCGTTGTGCCGGAGCCGCCCAAACCCAAGACAGTTTCATATCTTAGCGTAAAGGCGGACAATGTAAATATCCGCTCGGGCGCGGGTACGGGATATTCGTCGAAGGGCACTGCGGAAAAATCTACTATGTACGCGCTTAACGGCTTATCCGACGGCTGGTACAAGACGGGGTACAAAAACAATACGGCGTACATTTCCTCTAAGTACTGCGACGAGGTTGAAATGCTTGCAAGCGACGACGACAGGGTGGAGGCAGTCATTGCAGAGGGAGCAAAGCTTCTCGGCACGGTTTACGTGTACGGCGCGGTGCGCTACCACGACGGCAACGGACATCTCTTGAAAAATTTTACTACGACGGCGTTTGACTGTTCTTCGCTTATGCAGTACATATTTTACAAGGGCGCGCATGTCAATTTGCAGGTGAACACCCGCACGCAGATTTATCAGGGAACTACCGTAAAGAAGTCGGAGTTAAAGCGCGGGGACTTGATGTTCTTCACCAACGCTTCACGCAAAAATAACAAGGGTATTGAAAGGGTAGGGCACGTAGCTCTGTACCTCGGCGATAACTGGATTTTGCACACGGCATCCGACTACGCCAAGATTGAACAGATAACGCCGCTCAGGTGGAGTTACTTCATTCAGGGACAGAGAATTATTTAGCTTTTCCATATAATATAATAAAGGGCTTTCCGTCAGACGGAAGGCCCTTTTTCTGTTAAAAGCGTCAGTTTCAATTTTCTTATCGCAAATAGATACGATATGCTTACTGCAATTGCGGTCAGATTAATAATCGTAGTAAATATTATCAGTGCGGTAGAAACTCCGCTCTGTATATTTGTAAATATATACGGGAAGATTATGCAGTCAGCTATGAGTAACACAGTAAGCAGACAGTAGTGGCTGAAATTGAATATGCGCAGACTTTTATGAAGCCGGTGAAAATCTCCTTTAAGCAATGTGAACAATATCAGCCCCGTAATTAAAACGTAATTCGCCCCGAAGAAGATAAGTAACCAGCACGCTAAATTTATTGGGAAATAAAGTATAACTGATAATATCAGCCCGAAGATACTTGCAATTTCAATTAACTTTTCCATAACCGATTGCGCAAGATTGAATTGCGCCATATAAATCCCGAGTGCAAGAAGTGAAATTCCGTATGCAAACGAAAAAACGGCTGAAGGAATTACATACTTTTTCATTACTTATTCCTTTTTCTCGCTTTTACCCGTAATAAAGTCGCCCTGAGGGGTGGGGTCTGCTTTTCTCTCCTGCTTTTCCTGCGCATTTTTGCATATAATCATAAGCGCCGCAAATACCGCAGCTCCGCCGAGGGGTAGAAGTCCCCATATTCCGAAATACACAAAAATGAATATAGTTACCGCCGCGCAGGCAACGGCAAGCAGACAAAACACAATCCTTAATATCTTATACATAATTATATAATATATTACGCAATGAAAAATTGCAAGTTAAAGACAGGTCTGAACAAAATTTTCGCAAAATGAAAATATTTCACCTATGAAAAAATATTTGAAAAAATTTCCAAAAAAGCGTTGACTTTAAAAATCTTATATGATATTTTAGTAAGGCTTTCGGGGAGGGCGGCAAAACCGCCAAATTCCGTCAAACAAAGTCAAAAAACTTTTTAAAATTTTTCAAAAAAAGTTTTAAAATTTGCTTGACACTGTCATAATACATATGTTATTATAGACAAGCTCACCGAGTGGGCGCCGACTGTTATGGTCGGTTTTATGCAGTTTAAAAATTGAATAGAAGGAAACGAATTATAAAAAAGTTTCTGTCAATTAACTTTGAAGTACAAATAGTACCACAAAGCAAAGTCAGCAAAGATAATGACTATAAATAGTCGAGATAGAGCCACGGTTGCGTAAGCAACCGGTTTTATACAATTAAACTTAAGAGTTTGATTCTGGCTCAGGATGAACGCTGGCGGCGTGCTTAACACATGCAAGT
>JAIDRY010000038.1 GCA_029061465.1 Clostridia bacterium | reverse complement strand
GTTATCGCTGTCGAGATACATTGCTATTCCGCATTGATCGAAGCGATGATGACTTTCTCTGAAATCCGTCTTGACGACGAAGCTGAAATATTTCTCTTCGCTCTCTACTTGCAATACAGGCGCATTGTCGTTGCGGAAGTGATAATAAGTCCTCTGCCACAAATCGGTATGCGGCTGAGTAATCATCTCTACCTTGTCTTTGAAAATCTCATAACGTGACGGCTCGCGCGTCCACTTAAATTTCTTGATATCCATGATTTAATTATACATATTATTTATGAATTTTACAAGCGTTGAGCAAACGTAAATTAATTATTCCCGATTGCATCGCATAACGCCGTTTTATTATAATCAAATTGAAAGTTTATTTATAACGGGGTGCTAAAACCTATTTAGACTTAAAAAGTTCAATTGGCTCAATTTCTAAAACTTCACAAATTTTTAATATTGATTTCAAGCTGACGTTAATTTTTCCGCTTTCAACCTTATGAATATAACTGGCGTCCTTGCCAATTCTCAAACTTAATTCATAAGCCGATAAGTGCGCCTCTGCTCGTTTCTTTGCTAAATTAGCTCCAAATTCAATAATTTCCATACCTATATTTTATGCTAATAAATGCCTTGACTAATTGACTGACAAGCAATATAATGGAATTATAGTCAATTAAGGAACATTTTATATCTTGAAAGAAAATCAAAACTGCATTTATGGGACAAAGATAAATATTATGGTAAAAACTTTTTGTTGCACAGGACATCGCCCGAAAAGTTTCCCTTATCAGTACGTCATTGACAAACAAAAGCACAATGCCTATTTATTTATGCTTGTAGAAAAAATAAAGTTATCGAGCTTATAAGTTTATGAAAAAAAAGATATTAAAGTATATATTAGTCGGCATATTGTTGTTTGGTACGGCAATCGCAATTGAATTTTGTTGCATATATGCAGCGCAAGGAAATAATATATGGAATTATCTTAAAGATTTTTGGGAATGGTACAAAACTTTCTATTAATAAAGTGCTAAAATTCGATTAAAAAATTCTACTATGGCAGGAGCTTGGTATAACAAGCGAATAATAAAGAAAAAACCTAACTCGATAAGTTCGAATTAGGTTTTTTATGGTGCACCGACTTACCGCAAAAACGAACACGGTAATATACAAGGTAAACCGGCGTGAATTATATTGTGCGGTTGAATTGCCGCTGTCGGACTATAAACTGTACGGCAAACAGTTAGTCGCACGGGGCTAACGGCTCACGGCTTGCAAGGGCTGTCATAGCGTTCTTATAGATACGCTTTGACAGCTCTTTTGCTTGCTCTTTCTCAGGCGGCAGTTTGGCGTAAATGTTTTTGCTTTTATCGTTAAAGTATATAACGCTTATTCCGAGCGGTATTGTCTTT
>JAIDRY010000037.1 GCA_029061465.1 Clostridia bacterium | reverse complement strand
CCCTGTCCCAAATCGTAGTCGTAACCGCCGGGGAGCGCATCGATAAACTCTTCCGCGCAAGCCTGACGGGCAACAGGCCTCAAATCCTCGTCCGTATCATTTTCGGCACCCCAGCGCAGGTTTTCCGCAACCGAGCCGGAGAACAAAACGTTTTTTTGCAGGACCATTGCGACACCGTTTCTCAAAGTATCCAAATTGTAATTTTTAACGTCTACTCCGCCTACCTTTACGGAACCCGCCGCCACGTCGTAAAGTCTTGGAATAAGAGACACGAGCGAGGTTTTACCCGAACCCGTTGCACCGATAACGCCTACCGTTTCACCGGATTTAATGCTTAAATTTACACCAGATAAAACGTTATCGTCGGAATTCTTCGAATATGCGAAATTAACGTTTTCGAATTCAACCGAACCGTCTTTGATTTCCGTAACTGGCTCATCAGCTTTGGGAAGTGTCGTTTTTTCACTTAAAACTTCACAAACACGGTCCATAGAGCCTTTCGACATCGATACGAAGTTAAGGCACATTGCGACCATCATTACGCCCGACAGAATCTGCATAGCGTAAGTATTCAAGGTCTGCAAGTCCTTCGCGCTGACGTTACCCGCAATATTCCCCACCGTCATATTAGAGCCGACGGTAAAAATCACTATGATTGTCGCATACATAATGAGGTTGACTGTGGGCATAAGGAAATTGAGTATTTTTTCCGCTTTTATAGAGTATTTGTAAACTTCCCCCGTGGCGGCGCTCATTTTCTTTATTTCCTCTTCTTCACGCACGTATGATTTAACTACGCGTATCGCCGTTAAATCTTCCTGAATGACTGAATTGAGGTTATCGTACTTTTTGAACATCATTCTGAAATGAGGCATTACCTTAAAAAGACCTACGAAAATAATAAGCCCCAAAATAATTGCACCGCCGACAAAAACCAAAGCCATAGACGGCTCGATAAGGCAGGTCATTATAATAGCAGATATGAAAAGCACCGGAGCACGAACCAACATTCTTATACACATCTGGTAAGCATTCTGAATATTTGTAACGTCTGTCGTTATGCGGGTGATAAGGCTTGCGGTAGAAAACTTATCTATATTGGCGAACGAATAAGTTTGGATATTGTTATACATATCCTCCCTTAAATTGTGCGCAAATCCGCAAGAAGCCTTTGCCGCAAGTTTGCCGCCCCAAACGCCGCAAATTAAAGCAAATAATGCGCAAACTACCATAAGTACGGAATAAATAATTATGTTTTGCGTATTTACTTGCTGTATTTCTCCTTTGGAAAGGCTTTCGAGCTCGCCTATGATGAAAGTAATGAGATAAGGAATAATAATTTCCATAACCGCCTCGCCCACCATTACGATTGGACAAAGGATTGACGGAAGCTTATATTCCCTTACGCTTTTTAAAAGGGGTTTAATCATTCAAGTACTCCTGACACGTCTCTGATGAAATTATACCTATTTATTATAGTTTCAATTTAAAAAAAAGTAAACGATTTAAGCGGAAAATCAAGTGAAATTTGTATGAATATTTTTGCATAAATTTATATAAATAAACCGTTTTCACTGTATATTTAACATTTACATAAATATATAATGAATTTTTGTTGATT
>JAIDRY010000036.1 GCA_029061465.1 Clostridia bacterium | reverse complement strand
TCCTTGCTCCTTACAAGGCGGCTATACTTCCCCTTCAGAAGGGACTTTCCGACAAGGCGGACGAAGTTTATAAAAAGCTTGCAAAGAAATTTTCCGTAACGTACGACGTAACCGGTTCGATAGGTAAGCGTTACCGCCGTCAGGACGAAATAGGAACTCCTTTCTGCATAACGGTTGACTTCGACACGTTGAACGACGACACGGTAACCGTGCGCGACAGAGACAGCATGGAACAGATACGTTTGAAGATTGACGAGCTTGAAGCGTATATCGAAAAAAGTCTTGAATTCTAATTTGTATATTTTAAAAGCCCCGCGGCTGTATGCCGCGGGGCTTATTTTAATCTTTATCTTCCGAGCCCGAAATATATTTATCGAGCATAGACATTCCTATTTTTTGACCGACTTTTAAAAGTCTGCCTTTGATAGTTTGCTTTTGCGGTTTTTCGGGTTCTTCCACGCTGCCCTCGAAAGGCAAATCCTTGCACGGGTCAAACGTTACGTAACCGCACTCGGCGGCGTATGCAAACACGCTTTTGAGTACTCCCTCCAAAAGCAGCTTATCCTCGTCGGGCGCCTTATCCACTAAATTCAAAAGCATGGCGGGCTTGATTGCCGTTATGTATTTCGAGCCGAGCTGCGGCACGAGATAGCTGTCTATAAGCACCCCGATATCCTCGAAATATTTTTTAGAAACCTTTTTTACCGCACCCTCTCGCGCGCCGCCCGTAACGGCTAATTCGTACCACTCCAAGGTAACCTTTGAAAAGCGGTATTTGGTTTTTACAGGGGATAAAAGCCACCTTACGAGCTTTGCCGTGCCGCCGAACATAAGCGGTATGAGCTGGAATATGAGAGTTATTACCGAAACGATAATAATCACTATATCCACAGCCATATTCTGCGCGGAGAGTTCTTCTCCTGCACCCGCAAACACCATTGCCGCAATGGAAACGGCGATAGCAAGACACCTTACCGCAATCTTGAATATTTTAAGCGTGGTTTTGTATTTTCGCACGCTTTTTGCGTGGGCACGCGTACTGCAAGCGTATACGATTAAGAACGCTAAAAACAGAGCCGCGTACACGCCCAGCATTACGTACAGCACAATTTCGACCTGTACGCTCAATTTGCGCGTAAGCGAATTGAACGCTACGAACGCCGTATAAAGCAACATAAACACCGTGCTTATCGAAAGCGTTAATATATCCAGCCTGCGCGATATCACGGCGCGGTTGGCGTAAACGTTCTTTATAAAACAGCGTATATCGAATACATCTTTTGCAAGCGTAAACGTTTCTTCGGCTGATATGGTATGCCTGACGTTTACTACCTCTTCTTCTTTTTCTTTTTTATCCTCAGCCATAGTACACCTATTATATCATACTTTCATAGTCCTTGTAAAGTTTGTCGAGCTGTAATTTTATTCCTTCGAGCTTTGCTATAATTTCGTTTACTTTTTTGTAGTCCGAGGCTATTTCAACGTCGGAAAGCATTGAATTTAACGAGGACTCCTCGCCCTCTAATTCTTCTATTTTCTTTTCCGTGCGCTTTATAAGCTCTTTAAGCCTTGCCTCTTCCGCGCGCTCCTTTTTGGAGCGGTACGAAGTTTCTTTTTCGGCTTGGCGAACGGCGGCTTTTTCATCCGCCTTTGCCTTGGCTTTTTCGTCGCGCTCTTTCCTCTTTAACTCGGTATACTCTTCATAACCCGTTTCAAAAACGTTGAGCTTGCCGTCCTCTATTTCCACCGTCCTCTGAGCTAACGCGCTTAAAAAATATCTGTCGTGGGATACGAATATAACCGTGCCTTCAAACGCGTTCAGCGCCTTTTCCAGACTTTCACGCGCGGGTAAATCGAGGTGGTTGGTGGGTTCGTCCAGCAAAAGAACGTTGCCCTTTTCACTTTCTAAAATGCAGAGTGCGAGCTTTGCCCTCTCTCCGCCCGACAGTGCTCCGACGGGCTTTGCCATATCCTCCTCGTACAGTCCGCACCTTGCAAGTGCGGAGCGCACTTCCGTCTGCGTAAAGCCTACGTGTCTTTCCCACAGCTCGGCAAGGACGGTATTTTTACCGTTGAGGTTTGCTCCCTCCTGGTCGTACAGCGCAAGCTTTACGTACCGCCCCACTTCAATGCGGTTGTCGTTCCCCTTTGCTATCGCCTTTAAAAGCGTTGATTTGCCAGTGCCGTTTTCACCGACGAGTGCAACCCTTTCGCCGCGCTTAACAGTAAGATTAACGCCCGATATGAGGCGTTTGCCGCCTATCTCAATATCCGTTCCGTTGAGTTTTAAAACGTCCTCGTACGGCTTCGTATCGTAACTGAAAATGAACGAGGGCGACTTGAGGGGCACGTATGGCTTTTCCAAAAGCTCCATTCTTTCAAGCTGTTTAACTCGGCTCTGCGCGGACTTTGCCGTGGTGGCGCGGACTATGTTTCTGCTGTCTA
>JAIDRY010000035.1 GCA_029061465.1 Clostridia bacterium | reverse complement strand
CCGCAGAGCGGCATTTATCGATACCGCAAAATTCCCACGCGCGCCTTGCCGAGCCCATATTATCGTTATCCGTATAGGCGCGCATTACGTTTAAGGTAATTGGCGACGATAAAAGGGGCGCACCTCCATTTGAGTAAACCGAAATATCTCCCGTCCTTTTATCTACCGAAAAACTGATTTGCTTTCCGTACGGCGTGATATCCGCTTTTAGTTTAGCAGGCTTTGACGGTTCAATCTTGCCGCCGTACACGGCTTTCATTTCAAGCGCACCCGATTTAATTTTTCTGTCCGGAGTAACGAGCCCGTCCGCACAGAAATTGCCGTCGTGTTCGGTCTCACCGAAATCCCCGCCGTATAAAAAGCCCTTTTCGGTAAGAATAGCGTGGTCCGCCCATTCCCAGACGAAAGCGCCCATCAGCCTCGGTTCTCTGTTAATAAGCCGCCAATAGTCGGCCAAATCACCGTTACTGTTGCCCATTGCGTGTGAATATTCGCAAAAGACGAGAGGTCTTTTTTCCTTTTCGTCGGTAAGATAAGTTTTTTCAACCCAGTCGTAAGGCGGATACATCACGCTTATCATATCGACGAGCTCGGTGTAATAATACTTTTTATCGCCGTGGTGCAGTCCCTCGTAATGCACGGGACGGGTGTCGTGTTCCCTTATATAACGCACACCCTTCAAAAAGGATTTGCCGAACGAGCTTTCGTTACCTAGCGACCATATTATAACAGACGGGCGGTTTTTGTCCCTTTCAACGAGTGTGCGGTGTCTGTCGTAAATGCCTTCGCTCCAAAACTCGTCGTTTGCAAACTCCGTCCAAAGCTTCCTGTCGTAAGCGCCCGTGTACTCCGCCGCACCGTGGGTTTCAACGTCAGCTTCGTCCATAACGTACAGCCCGAAATAATCGCAAAGCTGGTAAAATTCAGGCACGTTGGGATAATGCGAAGTCCTGATTGCGTTGCAGTTGAGCGACTTTATAAGGCGCAAATCTTCGGCAATGTCGTCAAGCGTTACCGTTGCGCCCGTGCGCGGATTGAATTCGTGACGGTTCACGCCCTTTAATTTTACCGCACGTCCGTTTATTTTGAAAATTCCGTCCTGAATTTCAGGCTTTATAAAGCCGACTTTTTCGTAAATTATTTCCCCCTCTGCAATTATATCGAGGTTGTAAAGGTAAGGGTTTTCAGCAGTCCACTCTTTTACGTTATCCACAGATATGGAAACCGTTGCACCCTCGCCGCAGAACGCGGTTTTACCGTTTATCCGCAATGTCGCCCCCGCGCCCTTTAAATTCGAAAAATTGAGTACGCCGCTTTTGCCGTCAAATCCTACGGTTATTTTATAGTCGGTTATATGCTTATCCGGTCTTTTGAGAATATACACGCTTCTGAAAATGCCGGAGAGACGGAACTTGTCCTGACATTCGAGATAGCTCGACGCGCACCATTTGAGCACAAGCACGTCCACGGTGTTTTCGCCGTCCGTTACCAAATCGGTTATATCGAATTCGCTGGTTGCGTGTGAAATCTGGGAATACCCCTTGAATTTTCCGTTTATATACAGATAGAAGGCACTGTCCACGCCCTCGAAGTTTATATAATACTTTTCGGTATCGCGCTTGTCGAGCGTGAACGTACGGCGGTAATGCCAGCACGGATTTGCAGCAGGGACGTAAGGCGGGTCGAAAGGAAACGGATACCTTGAATTTATATACTGTATCTGTGAATATCCGTGAAGCTGTACGCATGACGGTACGGGGATTTTATTTTCGAGCTTTTGCGACACATCAAATTCTTCAACACAATTTAAACAGCCGAAGTCCCATTCTCCGTCCAAAGAAAGGAAAGCCGAGCTTCCGCTCCTTAAAATTATTCCGTGCTTATACTCAAGCTTATCCCCCTCTTTAAAGGGAATATAGTAACAGCGCGGCTCTTCCACGCCTATGCGTTTAAGGCTTTCATATTCCTTCATAAAACACCTCTTTAAATTACTTTACCCTTTTATTATACCGTCGGCGGCATATGGTGTCAAGACCAAAAAATGGCACTAAACTTCCGTATAATAGAAAAAACCGTGCACAAAATATTTGTAGACGGAGGAAAGTTATGCAATTTGACCAGACCAAAACTTACCGTAATTTAGCAAGAAGTTTTGCAGGTGAAAGTCAGGCGGGAATGAGATATCAGCTTATTGCACGCGCTGCAACACAGCAGGGTTATATTACCCTTGCCGACACCGTGAAAGTTCTTGCCAAAAACGAAACGGTACACGCGAGAAGATTTTTTGAGGAGCTTTCTAAACGCGGAGAAAAGCTTGACAATATCGTGCTGGACGCGGGTTATCCCTTCCATGGCGGCGATATTGCCGAAAGCCTGAAGTTTGCCGCACACGATGAACATGAAGAGCATCAGGTAATCTATCCCGCCTTTGCAAAAGATGCTGAAGAAGAAGGTTTTAAAGATATTGCTAACCTTTTCAAACTTGTGGCAAAAGTAGAAGAAAGGCATGAAATGATTTTTCATTATCTTGCCGATGCATTTTCAAAGGGTTTACTTTTCAGTAACGAGACCCCTATCCTCTATATTTGCAGCGAGTGCGGACATATGCACACTTCAACAAAGGCGTGGGACGTTTGTCCCCTTTGCCGTTCAAGTCAAGGCGAAGTTGAGTTGCACATTCCGTTTCAAAAGGAGAAAATATGAGAAAGACCAACGAAAACAAGCAGAACAAATCTACCAAGACTTGCTCTAAGACGAGCGAAAGCAAAAACGTAAAGAATTGCGGTAACAAAAGTGGCAAAGCAACGAAAGACTGCAAGTAAGTTTAAGGACTGCTTTGACCCTAACGGAAGTTACACGGGCTCGCCTATGGACGGTGGAAAACCCGTTCAGGACGTAGACGACCTTTAACGTGTAATGCAAACGGCGGACGAATTTCGTCCGCCGTTTGTTTTATTTAATTAATATTAAAGAACCTTATAATATTGCATCTACGAATTCTTCGGGGTTAAAAAGCTCCAAGTCCTCCATTTTTTCGCCTACGCCCGTAAATATGACGGGGATTTGCAGTTCGGAACACAGTGAAATAACAAAACCGCCCTTTGCCGAACTGTCAAGCTTGGTCAAAACTATGCCGTCAAGCTCCACAGCGCTATCGAAAATTTCAGCCTGACTTGTTGCGTTGTTGCCCGTAGTTGCGTCAAGTATCAAAAGCTTGTAGAAGTTTGCCGCGGGGTACTCCCTTGTTACCACGCGCGACATCTTTTTAAGCTCTTCCATAAGGTGGGCTTTGACGTGAAGTCTGCCCGCCGTGTCTATGATGACGATGTCTGTACCCTTAGCCTTTGCCGAAGTAATTGCATCGAACACAACTGCCGACGGGTCGCTTCCCTCTTCGTGCTTGACTATCCTGACCTTTGCCCTGTCCGCCCACACGGTGAGCTGGTCGGCTGCCGCTGCACGGAAGGTGTCCGCCGCCGCGACGGTAACGCTTTTACCCTGCGATAAGAAGTAATTTGCAAGCTTGCCTACCGTGGTGGTCTTTCCCACTCCGTTTACGCCGACAAGCATAATTACGGCAGGATATTCGATTTCCGGAATTTCCGCTTCCGTCAGTTTTTCTTCAAGCACGTCCTTCAATAAGTCGCAAACAAATTGCTTGTCCTTTATTTTATCGTGCTTGGCCTCTGCTCGGATTTCTTCAACTATGTCCTCTGCGGTAGTAACAGAAATATCCGCGGAAATTAAAATTTCTTCCAGCTCGTCGTAAAATTCGTTACCTATTTTATTCTTTGAAAACAGGTTTGAAAGCGCCGAAGAAAGTCCGTCTCTCGTCTTTTTAAGCGCGTTTTTGAGTTTTGAAAAAAGTCCCATATATAACCTATCCGTAATTTTGGTGAAGCGTAAACTTCTTTACATTATGGTGTCGCCACCCAACTTCTCCGCAACCTCCGAAAGCTTGACGGAAACGACCTTTGAAACGCCCTTTTCCTCCATGGTTACGCCGAAAAGCGTGTCCGCGCTTTCCATTGTGGGCTTACGGTGTGTAATTACTATAAACTGCGTGTCGGTGGCAAATTTCTTTAAGTACCTTGCATATCTTGCAACGTTGGCTTCGTCCAGCGCCGCCTCGATTTCGTCGAGTACGCAGAAGGGCATGGGGCGCATACCGATAATTGCAAACAGAATTGCGATTGCGGTCA
>JAIDRY010000034.1 GCA_029061465.1 Clostridia bacterium | reverse complement strand
AAGAAATTGCGTTACCGCACTCAGTTAAATTTATAGGTAACGGCGCGTTTGAAAATTCCGTCCTCGAAACGATTACATTCGGCGGTGAGGAAGAGGTGATTGCTGACCGCGCATTCTACGGCACAAGGCTTGGCGAAATAAAGCTGCCCCGAACCGTAACGGAAATAGGCGATTACGCTTTCGCGTATATACCTTCCCTCAACTCGGCGGAGTTGCCTGCAATAAGCACTATGGGTGTGCGCGTGTTCGTAAACTGCCAGATGCTGTCTTCGGTAAAATTCGGAGAGGGAACGACGGTCATAGGCGAGCAGGCGTTTGCAGTGCTTTCGGAAAACGCTACCACGTCGTTAAAGACGGTAGTAATACCCGACAGCGTAAAAGAAATCGGGTTCGGCGCATTCTTTATGTGCGACGCGCTTGAAACGGTAAATCTTACGCACGTTGATAAAATCGGCGCGTACGCTTTCTTCGGAAGCAATATAAAATCAGTAGATACTTCGGCAAGCGAGATAGACGACTTCGCGTTCGCGTTAACCGCAGCCGGTAGTGCAAAACTTAACGGTACGGAAATTATAGGCGTTATGGCGTTCTACCGCTCGCCGCTTACGTCCGTGGAAATGGATGCGGTAAAGGTTATCGGTGAAAGCGCATTCACGCTTACCGCTCTTGAAAAGGTAACTCTTCCCGCGACGCTTGAAAACTATTCGTACGAAAAGACAATAAGCCTTTACTCCCACAGCAAAGACAGGTTCGAAGATAAAGTGCTTCACGCAGAGTCGTTCGGCGCCGGCGCGTTTGCAAATATTGCAACGTTGACGGAAATTAAGGTGAACGGCGAAAGTAAAGCTTTCTTTTCGGAGGACGGCGTACTGTACGCAAGGGTTGCCAACGGTTATACGCTCGTTCAATACCCCGCGGGCAGAGACGGCAGCGAGTACACCGTACTAGACGGTACGGTGCGTATAGAGGCGCAGGCGTTTGCAAACGTAAAGAACCTTGAAAAGATAGTATTTTCCACTCAGCTTAAAAGTGTGGGCAGTATGGCGTTCTTTGAATCGTCGGTTAAGGACTACACCTTTAAAAGCGTAGCCGCGCCGACGCTCGACTCCAACTACGTGGATGTAACCACACTTTCGAAATCGGATATCCTCTATACCATTTTCGCAACGGAAAGCAATCTTGAACTCGGTTCGCAGGTATACTACGCGAATTTCAGCGACTTCGTCGCACTCATTACCGAGGAGAAGAACCTTAACGAATCCGGCCACAGATATAAAGCTCCCTCGTTCGGCCTGACTATAACCTATCCCGAAAACGGCACGGGTTACGATAACCTTATCTGGGAAGCATTCTTTGAAACGCACAATTATTCCGCGTATGCGGCGGACGACCTTACGGTCAACGCTATAAGCGCGATAGCGTCGTTGCCCACCGCGGATGAAATAAACGCGGCGGCGACGATAGAGGCGCTCAACGAATTAAGCGCAACGCGCGTTGCGGTTGCAAGAGGTTATTACAATTCCGTCAATGACGAAAAACAGCTCGCATTTATTACAGGTTACGAAAACCTCCTTGCAGCGGAAAAAGCCGTACGCGAGGCGAGGGCGCGTTTAGGCAAACCCGCTGAGGTTGCGTCCATTAAAATAGTTGCGAGACCCGATAAACTCAGATACACGGCGGGCGAAACTTTCGACGCGACGGGTATGAGAGTTGTTGCGGTTTACGACGATACGTCCGAAGAGGAAGTTACGGGCTTCACGGTGGATAAGACTACGCTTACGGTCGAAGACAGCCGCGTTACGGTATTCTACGGCGGCGTGTCGCAGTACCTGAGTATAAGCGTAACTAAAAAACACACGTACACCGTTACCTTTACCGGCGAAGGCTTTGAGGAGTTTACGCAGGAAGTGGAGGAAGGCGGAAAGGCAACCTTGCCCGACGCACCTTCGAAAAGCGGATACGTATTCGGCGGCTGGTACTCGGATGATAAACAATTCAACTTCGAAGCGGAAATCACTCAGGACGTTACGCTTACCGCGCACTGGACGGAAGATACGCATAAGCCTCCCGTTCAGGACGGCGGGCAACTTCCGGTAGGCGCAATCGTCGGCATCGCAGTTTCCTGTGCAGTAGTTGCGGGCGGTGCGGTAGCCGCGGCAGTGTTGATTTTGCGCAAGCGTAAAAAAAACTGAAACAGCGTTAAGGCTTAAACTATTAACGCACCGATATTATAAGGAGAACAAAATGAACAAGACAAAGAAAGGGCTTACGGTCTTACTAGCGTCTTTGTTAGGCGCATGCTTAATGGGTTTTGTCGCTTGTACAACCGACGACCCGCATACTCCGCCTGACGACCCGAATAACCAGGTAACGGATAAAACGGTAACGTTTTACGACGGTGAATCCGTTTACACGAACGCCACCGGCAAGCCCGGCGACACGATTGAGGCGCTTACGCTGCCCGTAAAGACGGGTTACACTTTCAGCGGTTGGAAAACCGCGGACGGTACGGACTTTGTTCCGGAGAAAATCCCCGCGGACGATATTAAGGTGTATTCTTCTTTTACGGCGAATAACTATAAAATCGTACTCGACCCCAACGGCGGTACTGGTTCAACCGTAAAAATAGACGCCGTTTACGACACGGAAATAACTATTCCCGAAGTCAGCTTCAAAAAAGGCAACGGCTACGTTTATACGTTGACCGGTTGGGCGAAGACGCAGACTGCGGACGCGGCGGATTACCTTTTGCGCGGCAGCGTTAAAAATCTTACCGCCGTTGCGGACGAAACCGTAACTCTTTACGCAGTCTATACAAATACCGCGACAGCCGAAGACGATTTCGTAATTATAGATAATATGGTCGCCGCATATCTGGGCGAGGAAACGGTTATTACTCTGCCGGACACTTGTACGTCGGTAGCGGAAGGCGCGTTTGCGGATAACAAAACGCTCAGAGAAGTCGTTGTTCCCGAGTGTTATACGGAGATAGGATTCGGCGCGTTCGAGGGTTGCGATAATATCGAAAAAATGACGTTGCCCTTCATAGGCGGCAGTCTTACCGAAAACACTTTCCTCGCATACATATTCGGCGCGGCGAACTACAGGGACAATACGTTTGCATACAACCTCACCAACGTAGGTACGGGTGATTCCGCTATTGACGAAAGCTCGCTGACAGGAAGCTTTTATATCCCCCGTACCCTGCGCACGGTTGTTATAACCACTGCCATAGAGGAAATTCCCGAAGGCGCGTTCTATTATGCGTACGGACTTGAAAAGGTAATCGCGTACCGCTTTACCGACGACGAAGCCGTTACCGCGGACAGCGTATATTCTTACCGCATCAAAAAGGTAGGCGACAGCGCGTTCGAGGGTTGCCATAAAATAGGCAACGACGCCGCGGCTAATATCGAATATTATATGGAATGGCTGTCGGGCGTAGAGGAATTCGGTGCCGCCTGCTTCAAAGGCTACGTTGCGCAAAACGACTATTTCACCAGTAATCTTTTCACTCTGGGTGAACTGAAAAACGTCAAAGTTATCGGCGACGAAGCGTTCAGATACAACAGCAAGCTGTGCGACTTTAAATTAGGCGACAAGCTTGAGAGAATAGGCAAGCAGGCTTTCGCAAACGCAAACCTTTTGCAGAGGGTAATAATTCCCGATTCCTGCGTTTATATAGGTGAAAGCGCATTCGAGCAGTGTATTTATCTCGGCTCGGTAACAATCGGCAGCGGCGTTAAAACAATCGGCGAAAACGCATTCGCTTACAGTGCGGCGCTTACGGAGGTATTCTTCAAAAACGGCTTGCCCGAAAACCTTGCGCGTAACGCCTTCTACGGTCTTGATATAAACAGTGATACCGAAAGGCTTTTGACAGACGTAAACCCCGGCACAGTGTTCTACTTCGATACACAGGAGAGGGCAACCGCTGCGGAAAGCGTTTTAAAGGCGCAGTACCCCACAATCAGTACGGGCGTAACCAAGCCCGAAAGAGGACCTCTCTATTACGTAGGACAGACTTACGAATTCTATATGACCTTTTCAGGCGGACATACGGTAATAATTTCCGACCCGCTGTACCGCATAGGTTTTGGACTTCCCGAACTTGTAGGTACTTACGAAAAGATGGAAGACGTTTGGTACGGAGCGGAAATTTACAATATAACCCTGATGCTCGATTTGGTGTTCAGGTCTAAAATCGATTATTATCTTTCGGCAAAGTACACGCATTACTATATATACCGTGTTGAAACTTTCACTTTCGACGAGGTGCGCGACGAAGTAACCGCTTTCAAGGTGGGTAATAAAGAGACGGACGAGTGGTATCTCGAAGAAAACGTCTACGGTCAGATAGGTTTGTGGCACAACGGCGAAATGGTTGAGCTTGATAAAGCAAACGGCGCAACCTATTGCGTGGGAGGCGTTTCGCAGTTCTACGACGACCGCGGAATGCGCACTATGATGTACCGTCAGGGCAACGAATACTTTGAAAGCGTGCTTGAATACGACTTTATCTACGTTCCCAAAGAGGGAACCAAGGACGACCTGTTGACCTATTACGGTACGCTTTACCTCGACACGACGGGGTCTCAGCGGTTCCTTTACGGAACGTACGAGACGGGCGACAAAGATTACAAGATATTCGTTGACGAGGTCGTCAATAAAATAAGGATTGACAAAGGTGGTGAAACGCTTGTAAACGGTACTTACACCACGGACAGCGAATATACCGACGAAAAATTCACCCTCAACGTAACCGATATGAGCGGCAAGACGGTTACGGTCAACTTTACAGACTTCCTCGACAATATAGTAGACGGAAATTACAAGCGTAGCTTCTACGCGCGCTGCAACTTCACCATAGACGGCGAAAAGCACGTTCTGTATAACAACAACTACACCTCTTATACCGAAAGCTATTGGATTAACAAAGGTAAACTCTCAAACGACTACTACATATTAATTCAGTATCATCAGCGCATATTGGAAGGCGATGGCGAAAACGCATACGAATTTGAAGTGTACCCCGGTTTCGGCGAGCATACGTATACAGTCAACAATAAAGAATATCACGACTACCTCACATATAACTACACCGAGGGCGTTAGCGGCTTTATCTATCAGTTCGTAATTGACGAGGGCGAACCCAAATCTGGTCAAAAGCCCATATATTTACCGGGCGAAGATGAAAAAAACCCGGACTATATCGGTACGGTTACCGACGAATTTGTAGGCACGTTCAGTGCGAAAGTCCCCGGCACGCAGGTTTCGCGTTCATATTCCCCGTATTTCATAGACGAGGATAACAAGACTTTCACCGACGGTGAAATTTCCATAACTCTCAGCGGTTACGGTACGGCGACCTATACCGACGCCGACGGCAACACTATCAGCGGTTCGTACAACATAGCTTCCGATACCGTAGTTAAGCAGGTCTACGTTGAGAGCAACATATACTACAATCTTGTTGAATACATTTTCAAATCAAGTGACGGCAATACCGAAATATACTTTGTGCCGAACTTCCACGACGCATACGACGGTTCGATGAAAGCGGGCGATATGTTCTTACCCGACGAAAGCAGGAACAGAACCTACCGCGTATACGACAAAGACGGCTGGTGTACGGGGCAGTTTTCGTCAAGCGGATACGGAATGGGCATCTTTTATATAATGGTTGACCCCGAAACAGCGCTTGTAACGTCAATAGATAACACTTTCTTCTGCCCCGGTGCAACTTACGCATACTACACCGAAATCGGAGAAAAGGACGGAAAACCTTTATATCGACTTACAACAGGTCTTAATAAAGGCTTCTTCTCCTTCCAGTTTACAAATAGACTCTCCAAGGGACACAGAGAGGACAATATGTCAAACTCGTTTGCGTTTGAAATGGACGTCGACATAGAATACGATGAATGGTGGAGAGGACCGGCTGCGCTTTATGTAACGGGCAGTATTGAACCCGAACTTGAAGAAATGGAGCGCATGGTTGCACGTGAAGAGATAGGCGTCTATACCTCGCCCAACGGCTATACGTTAGAGCTTGACGGTAAGGGCACGGCGCTTCTCAGAAAACCCGACGGAACGCTTATTCACACGGCGTCGTACACTTCGATTGACGAAAATAAACTCGGACTTAAAAAGTTTAAGCTTGTGTACACGATTGACGGCACGACGTATACAGGCGTAATAGACATAATCGACGCAGACAAACGCGACAAAGCGCTGATAGCTCTCGAACTGACGGTTGACGGAGTTGTATTAAATAACTTTGCAAGGGGTACGGGAGAAAATTACACCGCGGCGAACGGTTCTGAAGACTTCGGAACACTCAGTATATATGCGGGTGATAACGTTGGTGAGTATAAAGTTGATGACGGTAAAAACGTTTACAACCTCGGCGATTACGAAGTTGATGAAAAGACGGGCAACTATATCTTCCGTTTCAACGATAAAAAGCTTGTTGTAACTCTTTCTTCCGAAGCCCACACCTATACGGTAGTCAATGTTTACAGGGCAATCAAAGTCAAGGCAGGCGATTACGTGTGTTCGGCTTATTACGGTTGGCGGGAAAACGAACCTATGCGCGACGAGGAAGGTAACGTAATTACCGACGAGGACGGAAACCCCAAGTTCTATCCTCACACCACGCTTTACGGTTACGAAGTACGCGCAAATGCAAACGGCAACGCCATCATAAATTACAACAGCGAGTACAGGGGCAGCATAATCGATACCGCTAACAATAAATACTGGTATATGACTACTATGTACGATGCGGAAATTATCTGCTATGAAGACGGAGAATTTGCAATAACCTACGACCATATCGGCATTATAAGGTTAACTAACGTAGGCAAATACATTGCCGAGGACGCCCCCGAAAACGATACAGGTAAAGCTATGATAGTACTTGATAAAGGCAATGCAATTTGCGTTTACAGGTTTGCAGGAGAAGCTGTAGGCTGATATTAAAACTAAAAAAGAAAATTTTTATTAAGGAGACAGAAATATGAAAAACAAAAAATTGGCAGTCTTGCTTTCGGCGCTCGTCTTAACTACCGCCCCTGTGGCAGTTTTGGCAACGGCTTGCGATACTACGCCTGAAAACCCTCCCGTGGACCAGACAACGGAATACACGTTCTCGTTCGTCGGCGGCGAAGGCGCAACGGGCAGTGCACCCGCTTCTATCAAGAAAAAGTCGGAGGAAACCTTCACTCTTCCCGCAAACACATTTGCTAAGGACGGCTACACTTTCGAGGGCTGGTCTGACGGTACGGCAACAACGCCCTTTGCGGCAGGCGCAACCTATACGGCGGGGACGGCAAACGTTACGTTTACCGCAGTATGGAAAGCTGTAGACTATAAGGTATCATTCGTCGGCGGCGAAGGTGCAACCGGTACGGTTGCCGACATCACCGGTAAAC
>JAIDRY010000033.1 GCA_029061465.1 Clostridia bacterium | reverse complement strand
GTTTCGAATACTCATTCGGCAGGGGCATTTTGATGTCCGAAGCAAAGGCAATAAGTATAGGGCAGGCTTTTAAAGAGCAAGGCGTAGAAATCAGCGTTCACGCTCCTTACTTTATTAACTTTGCCAATCCCGACGACGAGGCGGCACAAAAATCTTACAATTACGTTCTGCAAAGCGCTGCAATGCTCAAACTTATGGGTGGCGAAAGAGTGGTCTTTCATCCGGCTGCACAGGGTAAGGCAACGCGTGAAGAAGCCGTTGAAAGGACGAAAGACCGCCTGAAAGTCTTACGGGACTATATATATCTGAACGGTTATGAAAATTTGAAATTTTGCCCCGAAACTATGGGCAAAGCTGCCCAGATAGGCACTTTGGAAGAAATAGTTGAGTTTTGTAAAATAGACAACTGCTATCTCCCCGCAATTGATTTCGGTCATTTAAATGCGAGAGAGCAAGGTAGCTTAAAGACGGTAAACGACTTTAAAGACCGCCTTGAATATATGATTGCGGAACTTGGCTACGAGAGGGTAAAGCACTTTCACGTGCATTTTTCAAAGATAATGTACGGGGTTAAGGGTGAGATAAAACACCTTACTTTTGAGGACGATAAGTACGGACCGGAGTTTGAACCGCTTGCAGTTGCCTTAAAAGCTCTTAAATTAGAGCCTTATATAGTTAGTGAATCGGCAGGAACTCAATCCGACGATGCGCTAAAAATGAAAGATATTTACAGAAGTGTTGACATATAGCGTAAAATTTGCTACAATAATACGGATAAAGGGCTTGATATGACTCACACTAACGCAAAAAAAATATACGGCTTAGTCGGCGCTGAGGCTGTTTTGACAGAACAGTCGGATTTAAGGCAGTACCTGACTGGTATTTCTACTTCGTTCGGTTACGTTTTAATTGATAAGAGCGGTACTGTATTTTATACGGACAGCCGTTATCTTGAAGCGGCTGAGGCAGCGCTTGCTGGCACCGATATACAGGTTAAGCAATTTTCAGGCACGCTTGAAAATCTTTTAAAGGATTACAAAGAAATTGCAATTCCCGCAGCAAGAACGTATTATCCCGATTATTTAAAGCTTATAGACGCAGGCAAAAAGATTGTTGACAGCGGCAAAGCTTTTTTCGAGGCGATGTCGATAAAGCAAGAGTATGAGCTTGAATATATTAAAAAAGCTTGTGAGATAACCGACCGCGCTTTCGTTGATTTGCTTCCCCGAATAAAGGAGGGGATGAGCGAAAACGAGGTTGCCGCCGAGCTTGAATATCTTATGCGGCTTTACGGCGCAAGCGGAACGAGCTTTGATACAATAGTTGCTTTTAGTAAGAATTCAAGTATTCCTCACCACGAAACCGGCGGCGACAGACTTAAATTCGGCGACGTGATTTTGATTGATTACGGTTGCAAAGTGGGCGGGTATTGTTCAGACTGTACGCGAACATTCCTTTTCGGAGACGATAAAAAGCACGGTGAGTTTATTAAAAACTACAATCACGTGTTAAACGCTCATATGCTTGTCAAGGAAAAGATAAAGGTAGGCATGACCGGACGCGAAGCGGATGCAATTGCAAGAAAATATCTTGAAGAGCACGGTCTTGACAAATATTTTACCCATTCGCTTGGGCACGGCATAGGCATAAACGTTCACGAATATCCCAATATATCACCCAAGAGTCTGCACATATTGCAGGACGGTATGGTCTTTTCCGACGAACCCGGCGTTTATTTCGAGGGCGATTACGGTATAAGGATTGAGGACACAATTGCCTTTAAAGACGGCAAAGTGTTGAGCCTTACCGACTCGGACAAGCAATTAATAATTTTATAATTTAGGCGGTATACCGCAACAACATAAATTTTTCAAGGAGAAAATAATTATGGCATCTATTTTAGCAGGCGACATCAGGAAGGGTTCAACCTTTGAATATAACGGCAAGGGTGTTTACACCGTTACGGAATTCCAGCACGTAAAACCCGGCAAGGGCGCTGCTTTTGTAAGAGCAACAATTAAAAACGTCGTTACTGGACAGGTCCTTTCGGATATCACTTTCAACCCCACTACAAAGCTTGAAACGGCTCAGGTTGAAACCAAGAAGATGACTTATTCTTATACCGACGGTGAGTTCTACTATTTCATGGACCCCGACACCTTTGATATGATTACTTTAAATCTTTCGCAGGTTGAGGATGCGCTCAAATATATTAAAGAGAATGATACCGTTACCGTAAAATCGTTGAACGGTACTGCATTCTCGGTTGAACCGGAAAACTTTGTAGAGCTTAAAATTACCGAGTGCGAGCCGGGCGTTAAAGGCAACACCGCAACAAACGCAATGAAGAATGCGGTAGTTGAGACGGGCGCAACCATTCAGGTTCCCATGTTCGTTGAAGAGGGCGAAATTATCCGTATCGACACGCGCACGGGCGAATATATGTCCCGCGTAGGAAAATAATGATAGCCGTAATTCAACGGGTTCGGCAAACGCGCCTGTCCGTTGACGGAAAGCTTATATCCGAAATACCGTTCGGGCTTGTCGTGTTTCTCGGCGTGAAGAGCGGTGATACGAAAAATCAAGCGGAAACTCTTGCCAAAAAGGTTTCCGCTCTCCGTATTTTCGAGGATAGCGCGGGCAAAATGAATTTATCCGTTAAGGACGTGGGCGGTGAGATTTTGCTCGTATCGCAGTTCACATTGCTTGGCGACTGCTCTCACGGCAACAGACCGAGCTTTTCAAATGCAGAACGTCCGGAACTTGCAAAACCTCTTTACGAGTATACAGCCGAGTGCCTTAAAAGTTACGATATAACGGTAAAGAAAGGAGTATTCGGCGCGGATATGAAGATAGAGCAGTTTAACGACGGACCCGTATCGATTATTTACGAAATTTAAATAAAAATTGCGGGGCGGTAACGCCCCGTTTATGCTATAAAATGAAAATAAAATTTCTCGGCACGGGCGCCGCGGAAGGCGTTCCGTCAATGTTTTGTAACTGTGAATATTGCAACAATATAAGGGCTTTGGGCTCAAGCGAATACCGCAGCCGCACGCAGGTTTTAATTGACGGTATTCTCGGCGTGGATTTTCCGCCCGAAGCTTATTCAAATTCGCTTAAACACGGTTACAAGCTCACAAACTTAAAATATCTTTTGGTGACACATTCTCATATGGACCACTTTTACGCGCACGATTTTATTCTGCGCGGTTATAAGTATGCAAAGGATATGGCTCAACCCGTACTCCATATTTACGGCAACAGTGAGGTGAAGGCGGTTTTTGACGAGTGCACGGCGCGAGAAATGAAGCCCGATATTGCCCCGCATATTTCATTTAACGTAATAAAACCGTACGACCGTTTTACGGCAGGAGAGTATAAAGTTATAGCAATTCCCGCACAACATTCCAAGACAGAGGACGCATTGCTTTTCTATATAGGAAACGGTGGCAAAGGTTATTTACACCTGCACGACAGCGGAAGAATATCCGACGAAGCGCTAGAATATCTTGCCAAGTGCGGAGTAAAGGCTCAGGCGGTTGCTTTTGATTGTACTTTCGTGGATTATACCGCCGGAGAAGTTTCCCGTCATATGGGTATCGAGGACGATATGGTTATGAAAGATAAGCTTCACCGCTTAGGCGTAATAGATGAAAATACCAAATTAATAATTACGCACTTTTCTCACAATTCAAACCCCACTCGTGCGAACCTGAAAAGGATTGAAGAGAAGTACGGTGTAACCGCCGCATATGACGGAATGGAAATAGAGATATAATGAAATTTTTTAAACACCTTGCTACCGTAATAAAGCATCGTCGGGCAGTAAGAAAGCTATGTTTTAAGTGTGGACTTTATCGTCAGGGACTTACGCACGATTTATCCAAATATAGCAGGGCAGAATTTCGTCCCGGCGTAAAATATTATCAAGGCTTTCGCAGCCCTCACGCGCGTGAAAGGGAGCTGTACGGCTATTCGTCTGCCTGGCTTCATCACAAGGGCAGAAACAAACACCACTTCGAATACTGGACGGATTTTGCCGACGGCAGCAAGGTATACGTGGAGATGCCTGCTAAATATCTTGCTGAAATGATTTGCGACCGTGTAGGGGCAACTAAAGTATATTTAAAGGATAAATACACCGACGGCGCTCCTCTCGATTATTTTCTCAACAAAACGGACAGAGTGGGAATGAATCCCAAAACCGCTGAAATGACGGAGTATTATTTGACGATGCTCAAAGAGAAAGGGGAAAAGTTCACTTTCAAAGAACTGAAAAAATACGTAAAAGAAAATAAGGCTGTGCGTAAATAAACCGCACAGCCTGTAAATTTATTTAGTTCTTGCAATTTTTGTGTTGTCGTTTTTACGGTTGCGCAACTCCTTTACGGGGTGTTCGCTGTCCTGATAGCGGTAGTCCTGACCAAGCCTCTCAATAGCGCGTTTGATTACAAGGTGAGAAGCGTTTTTATCGGGGTCGCCAGACATATACTTCTGATAATCGAAAAATCTGTGGTCGTCGGGGATTTTCTTCACGTCCTTATAATCGGGCTTAACCTGCGTATTGTCTGCGGTAAGATTAACCGTTCCCGCCAAAACTTTTCTCACGTAGTCCTTGTTTCCGCCAAGCTTTAAAAGCTGAGGGAATTCGCCGCTGCCGCAAACGCTTTCAAACGTCTTGTTTTCAAACTTCTTTAAAAGCTTTGCCGCAGTTTTAAGGTGCGTAATTTCCATTTTGAAGTGCTCGCTCCAAATCTTTTTTATTGCCTCGTCGCTTTCGTCCTGCATTGCGGAGTAATAGAGCCAACATTCGCAGTATTCGTGCATTACCCATTGTTCAAGCCAGCTTAAAGTGGGGTCTTTAAGGCTTTCGTATTGAGAAACGTGCGCTTCCTCAATCATAGCGATTTCGGCGTAAAGCTTTCTGCCTAAGTCGTTTTTATACCACTGCGCGATATTCATATAATAATTCATTGTCTGCTGCTCGGCGGCGGTAATGGTGCTTGCTACAAGCTTGCTGTACAAATCGGCGGTCTGTGCGTTCATATGCGGCTTTATATCGTCGGCGGGGTAGCGGTGTTCGGCAACGGTGGGTCTGCCGGGCATTATCTCCGTATACTTTCCCACGAGTATGTCTGCATCTTCGCCTTTGTCTGTTTTAAGCAGATTTGCATAGCGGTAGAGGTGGTCAAAATCCTCCAGAAGCGCAAAATTTAAAGCCTTTATATTATTTTCATCTGTTTCGTGTTTAGCGAGTACAGCGGTAAGGTCAATGGCAAGCTGTTCGTACGCGATAGTAGTTTCTAAAATGCTTTCATTGATGGGTTTTAAACAGCTTATGCGCTTTTGCTGTTGCTGTTCCTGCCTGCGCACTACAGCAAGTGCGGAAACTATTTCGGGTTCGTCGCAGTGTCGCGCAAAGTTATGCATAAACCATTGCGACTCAAATTCCGTGCCGTTCATAAGTATAACCCGCGTTTTGGTGTAGGGAGACGTCTTTAACTTGTTGTAGCTCTTGGGATACATTTTTCTCAGAGGTAAAAAGTTGTTTTCAAGCGATTTGCTTTTTTCTTTTATAGGGTTCATAAATTCCTCCTGTTTATCTTTTGACAATACCCGACTTTTTTAAACTATTTTTATCTTTAAAAGTTTTGACAATAAATCGAAATTGTGCTATATTTTATCTGTAATTAATAACGCAGGTGTCGCCTATCGGTATGGCGTCAGCTTCCCAAGCCGGTTTCGGTTGGTTCGTAGCAAAGCCACCGAAGGTACTACCGTCACTACGGGAACAATTCAATAATAATGCAGGTGTCGCCTATCGGTATGGCGTCAGCTTCCCAAGCTGATTTTGGCGGGTCCGACTCCCGTCACCTGCTCCAAATGAAACGCCGGCACGTAAGTGGCGGCGTTTCATTTAACTAAATTGCAGGAAGATGTAAATATGAGAACGATTGTTGATTTAGAAGGAAAAGAATGGCGGTATGACGACTGTCTTTCTTGTGCTATAAATTCAGGTAAAGTAAAACCGTTCGGCGGAATTATTTATGAAACGGCTAATTTCGTAGTAACACAAGACTTTTCCAGACCGATTATCGGATTCTTGGTAATTTCAGCAAAACGCCACGTTGTGACATATGATAACCTTACCGAAGAAGAGCGGGCAGACCTGGCTGAACTTGCTTATAAAACACAAACAGTGCTCAAAAACTTAAAAATCTGTGATTATTTTAATATTTACGTAGCCGAATATAAAGAAGGACATTTTCACTTGCAAATTTTGCCGAGATATAAATATATGGAAGATGAGCACGGTACAATTATCGGCAATCTTAACCGTGGCTTTAAGTATGCAAAGGATAATTTGTCTTTACCGGAAAATTTGATAAAAATCAATGAAGCGTTACAAAAAATAAGTCAAGAGATGAAAAGGCTTTGATTTTTGTAAAATCGAAAATTTCCAGCAAAAATAAAAAATTTTTGTAAAAGTACTCAAAACAGTTTGCATTTTTCGAGATTATAAGTATAATTATTTATGCTTGATATTGAGGTGTAGCGCAGTTTGGTAGCGCGTCTGGTTAGGGACCAGAAGGTCGTGGGTTCAAGTCCCGTCACCTCAACCATAAAAACCGAGGATACGAAGGTATCCTCGGTTTTTATATTTCATATTCAAACATAAAAAAGATTAGCGGTAGCTACTCTTTTTTTTCATCATCTTGTTCAGTAACGACAGTTTCAGACTTTTTGCCGAATTTTGATAAAATAAATTTTTTAGTTGGTTTCATTAAGTAATATCCAGCAACTCCGCACACCGAACCTATTAATGCGCCGCCGAGCACGTCAGTAGGGTAATGCATACAGAGATATATTCTGGAAATCGCCACAAAAAGTGCAACGCCGAGCGCAGGCAATCCTTTTACCTTATAAAACATTACTAAAGCCACGGCGGCTGCAAACAAACCCGCAGTATGTCCCGAAGGGAACGACGAATCGGTCGGCTCTCTGACACCTATCGCATTATGGAATTCATGAAAACCCAAATCGGGATATTCTTGCCACGGACGGGGACGGTTTACGCTTAACTTTAAAATAACGTTTACTATAAGTACGTCAAGAACAATAGCGATTGCAACCGCCACGCCCGCCCAACGCGTCTTTTTAAATATGAGAAGTACGACGGCGCACAAAATTGCACCGATGATGAACTCCCCAATATAAGTAACGTACTTCATAATATAGTTAAGCCACGTTTGGTCATGGAAAACTTCATGTACCCATTTTAAAATTTCTATGTCCATATATAAATTCTACAACTTATCAGGTCATATGTCAAGTATGGCTGTTAAAACAAATTTCCCGCATTTTCACCTTAAAATTGCATTTACAATAAAGTTATACATATGTTATAATAACTTATATGACTTTCGGAATTATACTTTCGGTAATACTTTCCGGCATTTCCCTTGCAATGGACGCATTTGCCGTATCGATATGCGACGGAATGGTTTACCAGCAACTGAATAAGCGAAAATCGCTAAGTATGCCTATTACTTTCGGGCTGTTTCAAGCTGTAATGCCCATTATAGGCTTTTATATAGGAACGGCTTTTTCGCAGATAGACGCATTTGACGCGATTGACCACTGGATAGCTTTTGCTCTATTGGCAATAATCGGCGGCAAAATGATTTTTGACGGAATAAAAGAACTTCGTGCCCCCGAAGAAGAGGTAAACCCTAAACAGTTCTCAATTAAAGAGGTTTTGATTCAGGGTGTCGCAACAAGTATTGACGCACTGTTTGTCGGGTTTAGTTTTAACGCAATGCTTGGCGGCGTGGAGAATATCCACCTGTGGGCGTGGATAAGCGTAATTATAATCGGCGTAATAACCTTTATAATTTCACTCATCGGCGTAATAATAGGCGTAAAGGTAGGTAAGCTCTTCCGCAAAAAAGCAAGCGCCGCAGAGATTGTCGGCGGCGCGGTTCTGATAATGATAGCTGTAAAAATTCTTTTAAGCGGCTACGGCATTATCAATTTTTAAATCTGCCGCAGGGTTGAAAATATTTCTTTAATGATTCTCTCGTTTCCGCACTTGACGTCGCTTGCGTCAAGTGCCTTTTTTAATTTAGTGTCGTTAAAAAGCGAATATATATTTTCAATTAGCTTTGCTTCCGAAAGGTCGCCTTCGCGCATAACGCGGCATAATCCCGCATTATAAAAGTACTCTGCATTTTTAATCTGGTCTCCGCGGCTGCGCTTATTTTCAAGCGGGATAAACAGCGCTGGAATTTTTAAAGCAATTAATTCGTTTGCCGTATTAGAGCCGCATCTTGCCACAGCTGCGTCCGCGCAGGCGAACACCGCACCTGCGTCGTTTTCAAACTCAACCTGCCTGTAACCGTAAATATCTGCCGGTACGGTTTTACCCTTGCCGCACAAGTGCAGTATATTAAAGTCTTTGCAAACGGTGGGGGCAATGCGCCGTACAACTTCATTAATCTTAGCCGAGCCGTTTCCGCCGCCCGCAACGAGCAGAGTGGGGCGCATATCGAGGTTGAACTTTTTACGTGCTTCAATCTGACTTCGGTTAAAAAGGTTTGTCCGCATAGGGGTGCCAGTGTAAATGCCGCAGTCAAACTCTTTTGCCGTCTGTGGAAATGAGCAAAGCACCTTTTCACAGCGCTTTGCAATAAACTTGTTTGCAAGTCCTGCGTTTACGTCCGATTCGTGCGTAATAACAGGAATACCGCATTTTTTCGCTGCAAGAGCAGGGGGAACGCACACGTAACCGCCCTTACAAAATACAAGGTCGGGCTTTATTTTTTCTAAAATGGTTTTAACTTCCCGCACGCTTTTAAACAGCTTAAAAGGGAGCGAGAGGTTGCAAAGGATTTTACCCCTGACAAATTTGACTGCATTAATTTCATAAAACTCTATTCCGTTGTCGTTACATATGCGCTTTTCTATTCCGTCCGTGCCCAAATAGACGCATTCGGCTAAGCCCTTTAAGCCTTCGATTATAGCAATATTAGGGATAACGTGCCCCGCGCTTCCGCCGCCGCAAAAAACAATTTTTTTCATAATACTAATATATTATTAATTTTTGTTCCAAAATATGTAAAAGCATTGTACGAGGGTATTTTTAAAAAGTGTTTGACATATATTCGTTCGTGAAGTATAATAAATTTATGGAAATGCCTTATATTCTTACGATAGTAGTGTGTTCGCTTTTCGTATTGTTATTTATAATATATGTGATTGTTTACGTTCGCAAGAAAAATGCACAGCGCCGTCGTATGCACGAGATAGAGCAAATGTATGCTGATAAAAATCTTGCGCAAATGGATTATGACTCGGCAGTATACGATGAGGAAACGGAAAAACTTCTCGCAATGCACCAGCAAGACGAGGGACAGATAAGTGTTGACGATACGGTGAAACACGCTGTTGCCGCCGCAGCGGACGAAACAGTGTTTCAGAAAGTGGATATGGAAGGAGTGGAAGAGATTACGGGTAATTACAATCCTAATAAATAGAAATACCGCGGTATTGTGCCGCGGTATTTTTTATTTCATTTTAAATTTCATTATAAGAGGCATAGATAAAATATTTTTCGTTATCGTAAATTCGCCTTTTTCAATTCTGACGCTTTCTTTATAATTATTGCCGAGTATTCCTATTTCACCGGTAAACTCTCTCGTTTCAGGGTCGACGGTATAAGTGCCCGTAAAAGATTTTTTATCGCCGTCTTTCGTTTTGAACTTGATTTCCATTTCGTTTTTATCAAGTAGGGTGATATAGATATACTCGTATTTTTCCAGAAAATCCGTCGGACCGAGCCTTGCTTCAACGCACTCGTATTGCGCAATATAAGGCTTTGTTAAGGCTTTGATAGATTGTTGCTTGTCAAAATTGCAAGCGGACAGGGTGCATAGCATTACCGTGAATAAACAGAGTAGAAGAATAAACTTAAAATTCCTTTTCATAAAAGTTAGTATGCTTCGCCGCTAAAAAAATAAACCACTTAATGCATTTGTTTACATTCTGTTTTTGTAACCCCATTCGCACATACCGTCCAATATGGGCATTAAAGATTTGCCACGCTCGGACAGGCTGTATTCGACTTTCGGCGGTATCTGCGGATATTCTTTGCGAATAATCAGTCCGTCGCTTTCAAGCTCCTTTAAAGACAAACTCAATGTCTTATACGAAATACCCTTTATATAACGCTGTAATTCGTTATACCGTACTACTCCGAATTCCATCAGTGCATAAAGTATTGTCATTTTATATTTACCGTTTATAAGCGATAGCGTATAGCTGAAGCCCGTTTCGCATAATTTTTCCGATGCAATGCACCTTTTCGTATTTTCCATAGTAATTACCTTTTTACACTCTACTTTTTGTTAGTATCACACTTTATTGTGCGTACTTGACAAAATCATTATACCGCAATAAAATATATACTGTCAATAAAATTTTTATTTTCAGGAGTTTATAAAATGGGTAAAAAAATTGTAGTTATCACTGGCAGTCCCAGAAAGAACGGCAATAGCTTTGCTATGACCGACGCATTTATCAAAGCGGCGGAAGCAAAGGGGCATACGGTTACAAGATTTGACGCGGCTATGCAAAAGGTGGGCGGTTGTCACGCTTGCGAAACGTGTTACAAAACGGGCAAATCGTGCAGCTTTGACGACGATTTCAATATAATCTCTCCGTCAATTCTCGAAGCTGACGTTGTAGTCTTTACAATGCCAGTTTCCTGGTATT
>JAIDRY010000032.1 GCA_029061465.1 Clostridia bacterium | reverse complement strand
CTTTTATTTGATTAAAAAAATATTTTTAAAAAATACCGCTTGTAATTTTTTCAACACGCTTCTACAAAAAAATACTTTCTTTGTCATAAAACGCCGCTTAGATTATTGTAATATTTAAAAAAACGACGGAGAAAAAGCAATGACAGTTACGGGATACTCTAAAAACAGAATTCTTTACATAAGCTTGTCCGGTGAAATGGACGAATGTTCTGCGCTTGGCGCAAGAACGCAGTGCGATAAACTGATAGAAGATAACGTAAACGTAAATAAAATAGTGATAGACCTTTCCGACGTGGCGTTTATGGATTCTACGGGGATAGGGTTTTTAATAGGCAGATATAAAAAGGCGGCAAAGCTTTCAACGCCGCTTTATATAGCCAAACCAAACTTTGCCGCGGACAAAATTTTAAATTTAAGCGGTATATATTCTCTCATACCCAAAGCCGAGTAAAAGGACGGTTAAAATGACAAAAAATTATTTAAAACTTCAATTTTATTCTCTTCCCCGCAATCAGGCGTTTGCCCGCGACGCCGTGGCGGCGTTCTGCCTTGAATTAAACCCTTCGCTTTCAGCACTTTCCGACGTAAAGACCGCCGTATCAGAGGCGGTAACAAACTGCACCGTACACGCGTACAGGGGCGGCAGCGGACTTGTAACCGTAGAGTGTGAAATAGAAGATGCAACTTTACATATAAAAATAAGCGACGAGGGAAAGGGTATCGCGGATGTAGACCAAGCCGTTCAGCCCTTCTTTACGTCGGCACCGTCGGACGAGCGCTCGGGTATGGGCTTCACCATAATGCAGACCTTCATGGACGAATTTAAGGTGGATTCCAGACAGGGCGAGGGAACGGTCGTTTATATGTCAAAAAGTTTTAACGCGGAAGTGGAGAATGTTTGACGTCGATAAGACGAACGATTTGATACGCAAAGCCAAGCAGGGTGACGCGGGCGCAAAGGAAACGCTCATCGTCGAAAATAACAATCTGATAAAAAGTATAGTTCGCCGATACCTCAATAAAGGGGTAGAATATGACGATTTATATCAGCTTGCAAGTATGGGGCTATTAAAGGCAATTAACGGCTTTGACGAGGCTTTCAACGTAAGATTTTCAACCTACGCCGTGCCTATGATAGCGGGCGAAATAAAACGCTTTATGCGCGACGACGGCAGTATAAAAGTATCGCGGGCAATAAAGAGTACGGCAAAGCAAATCAACAAGTATATTGAACAGTATTCATCGGAACACGGTAAACAGCCCACCGTCAAAAACATTGCGGAAGAGTTCGATATGCCTGAAAGCGAAGTAGTGTTCACTATGGGTTCAACGCGAATGCCCGTGTCAATATATTCGCAGGGTGAGTATAAGGACGAAAAAGGGCAGGAGCTTTTGGATAAGCTACCCGTTGAGGACAATCAGGAAGATATAATCGACAGCCTGCAACTAAAAACTGCAATAGAGGAATTGCCCGAAAGGGACAAAAAAGTAATAATACTCCGCTATTTTCGCGATATGACCCAAAGCGAGGTTGCGACAATGCTTGGCGTATCGCAGGTTCAGGTTTCGCGAATAGAAAACAGAATAATGGAAAATTTCAGAAAAACTCTTACAGGCTGAAAGATACCCGCGCCTAAAACTCGCAGGTATCTTTTTTATATTGTTGTGCTAACGCGTTATTGATTTATTAAATAACACAACACGACTTTACTTTGTCATGTTAATATGGTATAATTATATTACATAGATAGAATGAAAATATATTGCTTAATTGAAATAATAACTATACTATTGCTTGGAGGAAGATAATGAAATCCATTTACCGAAACGAGCAATCTAAAAAGGCAGTTTTGGAGTTGTATGACAGACAGATGAAAGAGTTGAATGTGCCATATAATGACTTAATTGTGGATACTTCCTTTGGTAAAACACATGTAATTGAATGTGGAAATTTGATGGGAGAGTCTCTGCTGGTCTTTCATGGCGGTAATGCGACAACCGCATATAATTTGAAATATTGTGAATTTTTATTGAACTACTTTCACATTTATGCTGTAGATACTATCGGACATCCTGGCAAAAGTGCAGAGGTTTCCTTATCACCCCGTAATCAAGATTATGGAAAATGGGTGGTTGACGTAATAAGGGGCTTGGGATTTAATGAAATGGCTTGTTTCGGAGGCTCATTTGGGGCAGGAATATTAGTAAAAGCCATGTGCGTTGCCCCAGAGGTCATTAAACGAAGTGTGTTACTTGTGCCGTCGGCCATTCAGAATGCTCCCACATATAAAAGCATTAATATGGCATTTCCTATGCTTATGTACTGGCTTACACATAAGGAAAAATGGTTTGTAAAATGTATACTCCCTATGGCAATTACAGAAAGCAACCTTACAGATGATATTTTGACGACTGCCCGTTGCAGTATTGATAACGCAAAAATTAAATCTGTTATGCCAAAAAATGAAAGCAACAAAAATCTTTGTAAATATAAAAATCCTGTTTTAGTTATGGCGGCAGAGAAAGATTGTTTATTTCCTGCTAAAGGTGTCCTACTTAAAGCCAAGAAAGTTTGGACGCAAAGCGAAAGATATTTGTTAAAGGATAGAGGGCACATAAATGAATTAACGAATGAAGAAAAGAAGATGATTATAAGTTTTTTGACTGAGTAAGCAAAAGGTATTTAAATCATTACAGAGCTGGACGCACTTTACAATATATTGTTCAGACGGTAAAACAGCAAAATTAATAATTTGCAGCCCCGCGCAATATATTTGCGCGGGGTAATTTTATATGGCGAAATATTATTGTCAACTTTTAAAAGAAGTGGTATAATAATCCAAAGGAAAATTTAAGGTGAAGTATGATTAACGAAAAAAACGTACAGCTCGGTAAAGTGCGCTCGGCAATAAGAGAGCTTTTCGAATACGGAAAAAAGCGCAAGGCGGAAATAGGGGAAGATAACGTATATGACTTTTCTATAGGTAACCCCAGCGTTCCAGCGCCGAAGTGTGTGAACGACGCGCTCGTGGAAATTATACAAACCTACGACCCTGTATTTTTACACGGCTATACTTCTGCGCAGGGCGATTATTCGGTGCGCAAGGTATTAGCGGACTATATAAACGAAAGGTTTTCAACCTCTCTTAACGCAGACTGCCTGTATCTTACGTGCGGAGCGGCGGCTTCGCTCACGATTTGTTTAAATGCTCTCGTAAACGACGGCGACGAGGTTATAACTTTTTCGCCGTATTTCCCAGAATACCGTGTATTTGCAGAAAACGCGGGGGCAAAGTTCATTGTCGTCGCAGGAGAAGCGGGCACTTTTAAAATTAACTTTGCCGCTTTTGAAAAAGTGCTGTCAAAGCGTACTAAGGCGGTTATAATCAATTCGCCTAACAACCCGAGCGGAGTTGTTTACGGTGAGGATGAAATAATCAAGCTTTCTGAAATCCTCAAAAAATATTCTGAAAAGTTCGGCAATCCTATATACCTTATTGCCGACGAACCTTACCGCGAGTTAGTTTTTGATAAAGAAGTTAAAGTGCCGTTTGCAATGAATTACTATACTCACACGCTTGTTTGCTATTCATACTCAAAAAGCTTGTCGCTGCCCGGTGAAAGAATAGGATATATAGCGGTCAATAATCAAATGACCGAGTTCGAGGACGTTTATGCGGGCGTATGCGGTGCGGGCAGGGCGCTCGGCTTTATTTGTGCGCCGAACCTCTTTCAACAGTTAATCAAAAAGGCGTACAACGTTACTTCCGATATTGCAGTTTATAAGAATAACCGCGACTTGTTATACGGCGCGTTGACGGAGTACGGCTACGAGGTGGTGAAGCCCGACGGAGCGTTCTATATGTTTGTCAAGGCTCTCGAAAAGGATGCAAACGCGTTTTGTGAAAGGGCTAAAAAGTACGAGCTGTTACTGGTTCCCGGGGACAGCTTCGGCTGCGAGGGATACGTAAGAGTATCATACTGCGTTTCCCCCGATATGATTAAAAAGTCGCTCTCTTCATTCAAAGCTCTTATTGAAAGTTACAACGCGTAAGTTGACATCTAAATTAATTTTAATTACAATATATATAAATGATAATTTTAGGTCTTGACCCCGGTCTCGCCACAATGGGATACGGGGTGGTGGAAAAACTTAAAAACGACAACACGGTTGCCGTTGATTACGGCGTAGTGCTGACGCCAAAGGACGAAAGCCTGCCTGTGCGCCTTGCTATGCTTGAAGAGGGAATAAACAAAATTCTTCAAAAGTACAAGCCTGACGAAATAGCCGTGGAAGAGTTGTTCTTTTCAAAGAATATAACCACGGGTATACCTGTTGCGCACGCAAGGGGAGTAATGCTTTTGACCTGTATTAAATATTGCGGAAAGCTTTACGAATATACTCCCAACCAAATAAAGCAGTCTCTTACGGGT
>JAIDRY010000031.1 GCA_029061465.1 Clostridia bacterium | reverse complement strand
TTCGCGTTCGTTTTCGGCTACGAAGGACAGTACCTTCAACACGATATCGGTAATAAATTTTCCCACGAGCGTATCGGCTTTCGTGCGGGTGTCCAAAAGCGGCATATCCAAAACGAGAATATCCGCGCCGACTGTATTCGTTATGTGCGCCCATTCGGTTATTATCTGGTCGTAATTGCGCCCGAGGCGGTCGATTGATTTTATAACGAGCAAGTCGCCGCATTTAAGCTTTTTTAAAAGTCTTTTATATTCTTTTCTTTCAAAGTCCTTGCCGCTTTTCTTGTCGGAGAAAATGCGGCTTTCATCAATTCCAAGCTCGGTGAATGTGGCAATCTGCCTGTCCAGATTTTGGTCGCGCGCGGAAACGCGGGCGTACGCATAAGTATTCATATTTTTTATACACTCCTTTCGTTTCCATATAGCATAACAAAAAAACGCGGGCAGAGATAAATCTCATCCGCGTTTTTTATTAATAAATCCGATAATTTGTAGGAAAAGTGTACTTTTACTACAACGCCGAAATTTACTGAAAATATTATAAATCCGTTGTTTTATTATATCATAAACTTAACGAAAAATGCAATAGTTCGGGCGTAGTTAAAGTACACATTAACTACAATTTAAAAAGGAGGAACAATGAAAAAACTTATCCTTTCATTATTAGCCGCCGTAGGTGCGCTCTGCTGCGCGTTCGGGCTTGCGGCTTGCGGCGACCCTAACCCCGACTCCGGCAATACTCCGGGCGGAACGGAAGGGCATACACACAGGCTTGCGTTCGTTGCGGAAAAATCCGCGACTTGTACCAAGGAAGGAAATCTTGCGTACTACGCCTGCGGCGACTGCGGCAAGTGGTTTTACGACGGTAACGGTAACGAGGAGATATTCAACAGGGAAAGCGTAATGATAATGCCGCGGCACGGAAATATAAGTCTCGTCGGGGCAAATCCCGCAACCTGTACCGCGGAAGGCAACAGAGAATATTATACCTGCGGCGACTGCGGTAAATGGTTTTACGACGCGGAAGGCCACGGAGAAATATTTAATAAAGCGGACGTCGTAATCCCCGTTGACGGACACAACCTTAACTTTGTTGAGGCTAAACCCGTATCGTGTACTGAGGACGGCAACCACGAATACTTTACCTGCATGGTTTGCGAAAAGTGGTTCGGCGACTTTGAGGGTAACAACGAAATAACCGATAAGTCCTCCGTTATAATCCCTTCGGACGGGCACGCTATGACTCCCGTTGCGGCAACCCCCGCAAGCTGTACCGAGGGCGGAAATTCCGCTTACTATATCTGCGGCGAATGCGGTCTTTGGTACTCTGATGAAGACGGCAAAAACGTGATAATGGATTGGGCAAGCGTTAATATCCCCGCGGAAGGGCACGCAATGACCTCCGTTGCGGCAACCCCTGCGACCTGCACCGAGGACGGAAATTCCGAGTACTATATTTGCGGAAAATGCGACAAGTGGTTCCAAGACGAAGACGGCCATATCGAAACTTCTCAGGACAGCGTAGTGCTACCGAAAGGGCACAATATGTCGTACGTGGACCAACAAGCTTCTACTTGTACGGAAGACGGACACAGCTTTTACTTTACTTGCGACGTATGTGAAAAATGGTTTTCAGACTATGACGGCACAAACGAAATAACCGATAAGGCGAGCGTTGTAATACCCAAAGAACACAAGTACGTCGGTCACTACTCTTTAGTTTCGGCGACCTGCACGAGAGAAGGAAGACAGGAATATTATGAGTGCTTATCGTGTAACAAGTATTTTACCGACGAAAACTGCACGGTTGAAATTACCGATAAAGAAAGCGTAATAATTCAAAAGCTTCCTCACGATTTAACCAAATATGATTATGTGGCGGCTACGTGCGATACCGACGGTATGGAAGAATACTATCAATGCGAAACTTGCCATTCGTATTTTTCAGATGTAGAGGCTGAAAACGAAACTTATTACAGTGACGTAATTATTTCCAGCCCCGGTCACAATATGACCAAGCTCAATAGCTATATTGCACCGACCTGCACCGAAGAGGGCAGACTTACGTGTTATTATTGCGACAGGTGCGAAAACTATTTTGAGGACGAGTATGGAAGATACAAACACAACGATTTGGATTATTACGTAATCGATTCGCTCGGTCACAACTACGGCTACGTCCGTTACAAAGCCCCTACCTGCACGGAAGAAGGCAACGAAGCTTACTATGAATGCTCAAGGTGCGAAGAGTGGTTTGAATATGATAATATCGAAGTTCAGATAACAGACAAGTCCTCGTTGGCAATTCCCGCAAACGGGCACAGCTATCCAGACACGCGGGAATACAATACCGCGCAGCACTGGTACGAATGTACGGTCTGCAAAAATCAGAAAGACGTTGACACACACGACCTGACCGAGGAAAACTGTACAACCTGCGGCGCTGAAAATTATTCCGAAGGGCTGAAGTTCACAAAAAATACTGACTACTATTCGGTATCGATAGGCACGGCGACGGACGCGGCAATCATAATTCCCTCGCAATATAAGGGTTTATCCGTAACTGTAATCGACAATAATGCATTCAAAGATTGCGCTTTTATTACAAGCGTTCAAATTCCCGCAAGTGTAATTTCTATCGGCAACTCTGCGTTCTCTAATTGTAGCGGACTTGAAAAAGTAAATATAAAGGATATCGCGGTCTGGTGCGAAATTTCGTTTGGGTCTGCCCTTTCAAACCCTTTGAGCTATGCTAAAAATCTATATTTGAATAATAAACTTATAACAGAACTTGAAATCCCCGACAGCATAACGTCTATCGTTAGATATGCGTTCTATGGTTGCAGTTCTATTACAAGCGTTGTAATTGGCAATAACGTAACTTCTATCGGTCAGTCTGCGTTCCAGAATTGCAGTGGACTTACAAGTATAACGTTACCGTTTGTAGGAGCCACGTTAAACGGAACAACCCTTACAAACTTCGGGTATATATTCGGTGCAAGTAGCTCCTCGTATAATTCTGATTACGTACCCGAATCGTTAAAAACGGTTGTAATCAACGGCGGTTCTTCTATCAATGGTTGGGCGTTTTATAAATGTAGCGGATTTGAGAGTGTAACTATAGGTAACGGTGTAACTTCTATCGAAGGTTCTGCGTTCAGAGAATGTAGCTCCCTGAACAATTTAACAATCGGCAACGACGTATCGACAATCGGGATGTACGCGTTCAGAGATTGCAATTCTTTGGCGAACGTAACTATCGGTAACGGAGTAACTTCAATCGAAAATTATGCGTTCGACGGTTGCAGCGGGCTTGAAAAAGTAAATATAACGGATATCGTGGCTTGGTGTGCAATTTCGTTTGGAAACGACTGTTCAAATCCTTTGTATTATGCCCATAATCTATATTTAAACGGGGAACTTACGACAGAGCTTGAAGTTCCCGACGGTGCAACTTCTATCGGTATGTACACATTCAGGGATTGCAGTTCTCTGACGAGTGTAACAATAAGTAATAGTGTAACTTATATTGCTCCTGGTGCTTTCCAAAATTGTAGTGCGCTTACAAGCATAACGTTGCCGTTTGTAGGAAACGGAGTAGACAAACAGCATTTCGGATGTATATTCGGTGCATCTGATTATAATAAGAATTCGGCGTTTGTCCCCGAGTCGTTAAAAACAGTAGTAATTACGGGCGGCTACATTTACATGTCTGCCTTCTATGGTTGCAGCAAGCTTACAAGCATAACAATACCTGATGATTTGTCTTCAATTGGTTCATATGCATTCTCGGGTTGCAGCAGTCTTAAAGGTATAACAATTCCAAACAGCGTAACATCAATTGGTAATAACGCTTTCGAATATTGCCGAGGATTTACAAGCATACCGACACTCCCTGACGGAATAACGAGTATTGGCTATGAGTGGTTCAAAGATTGCAGCGGTATTATAAGTTTAACAATTCCCGACAGAATAACTACTATTGACAATAATGCGTTCTCTAATTGTAGCGGACTGACGAGCGTAACAATAGGTAACAATGTAACGACAATCAAATATAGAGCGTTTTATAATTGCAGGCAGCTTACAAGTATAACAATTCCCGCCAATGTGATTACAATCGGAGGTGGCGTTTTCGAAAATTGTAGCAGTCTTACAAGTATAACGTTGCCGTTCACAGGTAACGGAACGGACAATACACATCTGGGATATATATTCGGTGCGAGTAAGCCTTCAAATAATCCGGATTATGTACCCGAATCGTTAAAAACGGTTGTAATTACCGGCGGTTCTTCTATTGGTGAAAGTGCGTTCTATCAGTGTAGCGCATTAACGAGTATAACAATCCCCAACAGCGTAACTACAATCGGCAATTATGCGTTCCAATATTGCAGCGGGCTTGCAAGCATAATAATTCCGGACAGTGTAACTTCTATAGGTCATCATGCGTTCTCTTATAGCGGACTTACAAGCATAACAATTCCGAACACCGTAACCGAATTAGGCGCTGCCGCATTCTCACGTTGTAGCGAGCTTACGAGTGTAATAATCGGTAATGGCGTAACTTCAATTGAGGCGAATACGTTTGATTATTGTAGCGAGCTGACAAGCGTAACAATAGGAAGCGGCGTAACTACAATCGGCGATTATGCGTTCCAGGAGAGTGGTAGTCTTACAAGCATAATAATTCCCGACAACGTAACTTCTATCGGTCAGTCTACGTTCTTTAATTGTAGCGGGCTGACAAGCGTAACAATAGGTAACAGCGTAACTAAAATCGGTAATAGGGCTTTCAGTACTTGTAGCAGTCTTGAAACTGTTTACTGGAATGCAACAGCTTGTACAAGCGCAGGCGCTTATGGTTCCGAGATATTTAAAAATTGCTCAAAATTTACCACGGTAATTATAGGACAAAACGTTACAAAGATACCTAATTCTGCGTTTGGGGGTGGCGTTCAGCTTAAAAAAGTATATTATAGCGGAACTGCGGAAGAGTGGGATGCGATAGAAATCGGAACCTTTAATACTTCTTTAACCAACGCAAAGCGGTATTACTATTCCAAAGAAGAGCCTACGGCAATTGGTAACTACTGGCACTACGTTGACGGCGAAGTGGCAGAGTGGTAACTTAATCAACTCAATAAAAAGCGTTTACGAAAACTTGCGTAAACGCTTTTTTAATTTTCCAAAATTTGAGCTAAAAAAATTGTCGAATACCCTGCTATTTATTTGCCATATTATATTACGTATGATATAATAAGTACAATTTTATCGATTAAACAGGAGTAGTTATGGCACAATACGCGTTTGAGGGCACGAAGGAGCAGATGGATAGGCTTCTTGCGTGCATTGACGAACACTGCGGCGAGCCGGGTGCGCTTATGCCCGTGCTGCACGGCGCGCAGAACATTTACGGCTATCTGCCCTTCGAGGTACAGAGTGTAATAGCCGAAAAGCTGAACGTCCCCCTTGCAGAGGTTTACGGAGTCGCAACCTTTTATTCGCAGTTTTCCTTATCGCCCAAGGGCAAGCACAAGGTCAGCATTTGTCTGGGAACGGCTTGCTACGTTAAGGGTTCGGACAAAATTATGGAAGCCGTCGAGCACGAGCTGAGGGTACGCTGCGGCGAGTGTACGCCCGATAAGCAGTTTTCAATTGAAAGCTGCCGCTGCGTGGGCGCGTGCGGGCTTGCACCCGTAATGATTGTTGACGGCGAGGTTTACGGCAGACTTAAACCCGACGACGTCAAGGGAATACTCGACAAGTATATGAAGGACTGATATTATGACGGTAGAACAACTTAAAAAAATAGCCGCTGACAAAGCGGAGCTTATCAACGTAAGAAGAATAGTGCGCGAGCAGGCTGAAAGGCTTGCCGCACGCACGGGTTACAGAAAACAGGTGCTTGTATGCGGCGGTACTGGCTGTACATCGTCGCACTCCGCACAGGTTATAGAGCAGCTTGAAAAATCCTTTAAAGAGCTTAAAATAGACGACGTATTAATCGTCAAGACGGGTTGCTTCGGGTTGTGTGCGCTCGGCCCTATTATGATAGTTTATCCCGAGGGCGCGTTCTATTCGCAGATGACGCCCGAGCACGCCAAGACGGTTGCCGAAAAGCACCTTATAAAAGGCGGCGAAATAGTAAAGGAGCTTTTATATGCGGAAACGGTGCAAAGCGACGGAAGCGTTATTCCCTTTTCCGAGATACCTTTCTATAAGCACCAGATGCGCATTGCGCTCCGTAACTGCGGAGTTATCGCCGCTGAAAGCATAGACGAGGCGATAGGCGCGGGCGACTACTCGGCGCTTTGCAGAGCATTATTTGAAATGACCCCCGACGGAGTTATAGAAGAAATACAGAAAGCGGGACTTCGCGGCAGAGGCGGCGCGGGCTTCCCCACGGGCAACAAGTGGAAGTTTACGCGCATTGCGCAGGGCGAGCCGAAGTACGTTTGCTGTAACGCCGACGAGGGCGACCCCGGCGCGTTTATGGACAGGTCGGTGCTTGAAGGAGACCCCCATTGCGTGCTTGAAGCAATGACTATCGCGGGCTATGCGGTAGGCGCGAAAGAGGGATATATATACGTACGTGCGGAATATCCCATTGCAGTTGAAAGACTTGAAATTGCAATTAAGCAGGCGCGCGAATACGGGCTTTTGGGCAAGAATATTTTAGGCAGCGGCTTCGACTTTGATATTCACGTAAGGCTCGGCGCGGGCGCTTTCGTCTGCGGCGAAGAAACGGCGCTTATGCAGAGTATCGAAGGAC
>JAIDRY010000030.1 GCA_029061465.1 Clostridia bacterium | reverse complement strand
CGTCGTGGGCGGGTACAGCCATGATTTCACCTGTACCGTATGAAGTGAGGACGTAATCGGAAATGAAAATAGGAATTTTCTTGCCGTTGGCTGGATTAATCGCATACGCACCCGTGAATGCGCCGGTCTTTTCCTTATTGAGTTCGGTACGCTCCAAATCGGATTTGCTTTCACACAGTTTCTTATAGCTCTCGATTTCTTTCTTCTTATCGGGAGTAGTTATTTCGTCAACAAGCTTATGTTCTGGCGCAAGTACGCAATAAGTAGCGCCGAATAGAGTATCGCACCTTGTGGTGAATACGGTGAACGATTTATTTGTGCCGTCCACTTTGAAAGTTACGTTTGCACCGACAGATTTTCCAATCCAGTTTCTCTGTGCTATTTTTGAAGCTTCGGGCCAATCGAGTTCGTCAAGTCCCGCCAAAAGCCTTTCGGCGTACTTATTAATATCGATTACCCATTGCTTCATATTTTTGCGGACAACAGGATAGCCGCCGCGCTCGCTCTTGCCGTCGATTATTTCATCGTTTGCAAGTACTGTACCAAGCTCTTCACACCAGTTCACAGGCGTTTCGACGTAGCGGGCAAGCCCTTCTTTTAAAAGCTGTTTAAAAATCCACTGAGTCCATTTATAGTAAGAGGGGTCGCAGGTGGAAATCGTCTGGTCAAAGTCATATGAAAAGCCGAGCATTTTCAACTGTCTTGTAAAGTTTTTGATATTATTTTCGGTAAATCCACCCGGGTGATTGCCCGTTTTAATAGCAAACTGTTCGGCAGGCAGACCGAAGCTGTCAAAGCCGATAGGATGTAAGACGTTAAAGCCCTGCATTCTTTTCATTCTTGCAAGAACGTCAGTTGCGGTATAGCCTTCCGGATGCCCTACATGCAAGCCCGCGCCCGAAGGGTAGGGGAACATATCAAGTATATAATATTTGGGTTTTGTAAAATCGTGCAGATTAGTATGAAAAGTTTTGTTCTCATCCCAATATTTAATCCATTTGTTTTCAATTTTACTGAAATCAGTGTAAGCCATATTCTAATCCTTATTTATAATGCTTTTTACAATTATACTTTTATTTAACCAAAATGGCAATTAATTTTAAATAAAAAGCCTTTTAAACTTGTTGACAAAGTTTAATTAATGTAATAGAATAAAGGCGCTTGGGAAAAGACAAGTACCGCCGAGAGGTTTACAGAGAGTGCGGGCGGCTGGAATCCGCATAGCCTTGGAGAGAACGGGAAACCACTTTTATATATCCGAGTAATTTTAAAGCGGCTTTTGCGCTGTGCAAAAGCAATTAAGGTGGAACCGCGCGAATTGATTTTGCGTCCTTAAACGGATTTATCGTTTAAGGTTTTTTATTTTTGGAGGATATTTATGAACATTAAGTTGAAAAACGGTGATTTATTAGAGTTAGATAACGATACCGACTGCGCAAAGGCAGCGGCTAAAATCAGTGATGGACTTGCCCGTGCCGCGGTTGCCGCAAAAGTAAACGGAGTACTGTGCGACCTATCGCACAAGCTGTCCGACGGAGATTTGCTTGAAATTGTTACACTAAAAGACGTGGCGGGTTTGGAAGTTTACAGACATACGTGCGCACACGTGCTTGCTCAGGCAATAAAGAATATTTATCCCACTTGTAAACTTGCTATAGGTCCTGTAATTGACAGCGGTTTTTATTACGATATGGATTTCAATACGCCTATAACGCAGGATGATTTTGAAAAGATAGAAACCGAAATGCAGAAAATAATCGATTCTAAAACAGTAATCGAAAGATTTGAGCTTCCGAGAGAAGAAGCTATAAAGCTTATGCAAAAATACGGGGAAACGTATAAGGTTGAACTTATCAACGATTTGCCGGAAGGCTCGGTTATTTCTTTCTATAAACAAGGTTCATTTACTGACCTTTGCCGCGGGCCGCATCTCCCTAATACCGGAAAAATAAAAGCGTTTAAGCTTACCTCGCTTACCGGTGCATATTGGCGCGGAAACGAGAAGAATAAAATGCTTACCAGAATTTACGGCACAGCGTTTGAAAAGAAAGCACAGCTTGAAGAATATCTTGTTGCAGTAGAAGAATCTAAAAAGCGCGACCACAACAAGCTTGGCCGTGATTTAGGCATATTTATGACTAGTGACGTCGTAGGACAGGGCTTGCCCATACTTATGCCTAAGGGTGCTAAGATTTTACAGATTTTGCAGCGTTTTGTTGAAGATGAGGAAGCAAAGCGCGGTTTTATGATAACGAAAACGCCCAATATGGCAAAGTCAGATTTGTATAAAATTTCAGGTCACTGGGCGCATTACCGCGATAAAATGTTTATTTTAGGCGAAGTGGATGATAACGGCGAGTCGGCAAAGGGTGAAGAGATTATGGCTCTTAGGCCTATGACCTGCCCGTTCCAGTACCAGATTTATAAGAACGGTTTGAAATCGTACAGAGATTTGCCTTGCAGATATTCTGAAACAGCAACAGAATTCAGAAATGAAGCTTCGGGTGAAATGCATGGTCTTATAAGAATAAGGCAGTTTACTTTATCCGACGGTCATATTATTTGTACAAAAGAGCAAATCGAGGAAGAATTCAAACGCTGTCTGGATTTGTCGTATTATTTCCTTGATGCGCTTGGAATGAGAAACGACGTTACTTTCCGTTTCTCAAAGAGGGGCAAATCAAAGTCGGATAAATACATCGATAACGACGAGGCGTGGAACAATACTGAAGCAATGATGAAAGTCATTCTGGATGATTTGGGACTCGACTATGTTGAAGCAGACGACGAAGCCGCATTCTACGGGCCCAAGCTTGATGTACAGGCTAAAAACGTTTACGGAAAGGAAGACACGCTCATTACAATTCAAATTGACTTTGCAGCAGGCGAAAGCTTTGATATGCAGTACGTCGACGTTGACGGTGTAAAGCGTCATCCTTACGTTATTCACAGAAGCTCTATCGGTTGCTATGAAAGAACGCTTGCACTGCTCATAGAAAAATATGCCGGTGCATTCCCGCTTTGGATGTGCCCTACTCAGGTAAAAATTCTGCCTATAACCGACAGAACCCTTGAATATGCAGAGGATATATGCAAAAAGCTTGCAAATGAGGGAATACGCTGCGAAGTAGATAAACGTAACGAAAAAATCGGTTACAAAATAAGAGAAGCAAAGCTTGAAAAGGTGCCTTATGTTCTCGTCGTCGGCGATAAAGAAGCGGAGGACGGCTCTGTAAACGTAAATAAGCGCGGAGTAGAAGATAAGGAAACTGTATCAGTAGAAAGCTTTATTAAAAAAGTCGTCAAAGAGGACAAAGAAAAAATTATTTTCTGATTTAAATCGTTTGACATAAGTTGAAATAGCTGTTATTATATTATTGTAAAGCAAAGGTTAGCCCCTTTCGCCGTGCGGACGTTCTGTTCGGCAGATAATGATTTTTAAGATATTTTATCTTGCATTATTTCGGGTTACTTTGCGTAACCCGATTTTTTTGGTAATTTTAATGAGAGGTATATGATTATAAAAGACTTATATTCCGTTAATGAGGCTATACGCGACAAGGAAGTAAGAGTTATCGGTGCCGACGGTGAAATGATTGGTATTATGTCAAGCTTGCAGGCTCAACGTCTTGCAGTGGAAGCCGACCTTGACCTTGTTAAGATTTCCCCTAACGCAGTTCCTCCCGTATGCAAAATTATGGATTATTCTAAGTTCAAGTATGAACAGTCCAAGAGGGAGAAGGAAAACCGCAAAAATCAGACGATAGTTGAATTGAAAGAAATAAGGCTTTCAATGACTATTGATGTGGGGGATATAGCCGTTAAAACCAAACAATGCCTTAAATTTTTGGAATCGGGCAACAAAGTTAAAGTTTCCATAAGAATGAAAGGGCGTGAAAATGCCCGCGCTTATCAGGGCGTTAAAGTAATGGAGGACTTTTTTGAAGGACTTGGAGGTAAGGCAGTTCAGGATAAAAAACCTTCGACCGAGGGCAGAATGATAACTATGATGCTCTCGCCGGTAAAAGAAAAATAGAACTTAAATAAAACTTAAATATATATTTGGAGGACAAAAAAATGCCCAAGCAGAAATCGCATAGCGGTACAAAAAAGCGTTTTTGGCTTACGTCGACAGGCAAGGTAAAGAGACCTCACGGCGGTAAAAACCACAAGGCAGAAACTAAGAACAGAAAGAGAAAGAGAAATTTGCGTCAGAATACGCTTGTTTCAACCACACAGGAATCTACCGTAAAATCTATGATTCCTTATAAGGATTAATAGGAGGTTATAACCAATGCGT
>JAIDRY010000003.1 GCA_029061465.1 Clostridia bacterium | reverse complement strand
AAAATTTGCTTCGCAGAATAGAAGCTAATTTTCGGGAGATAGGTGTTTTATGTTTAAAGCAGACGATTACAGATTAAAACTTAAAGCTCTTGCCGACACTTTGGCGGAGGCTAAGTACGCGCTCGATATAGACAATTTGGGCGCGCGCCTTGCCGAGCTTAAAGCCGAACAGGAAAAGCCCGAGGTTTGGCAGGATTTGGAAAAATCCAAAAAAGTCGGGCGCGAAATTTCTGCGGTTGAAGGCAAGATAAGCTCTTACAACGCTGGCGAAAGCGCTCTTGCCGACGCCAACGCATTTATCGATTTGATAGAGGAAGCCGACGACGAAACCCTTATCCCCGAGCTTGAAGGTATGATTTCAACGGCGGAAGAGGATATCGAGAATATGCGCATACGCGCACTGCTTCGCGGCAAGTACGACGCGAATAACGCAATTTTAAACCTTCATTCGGGCGCGGGCGGTACGGAAGCCTGCGACTGGACTTCAATGCTTTACAGAATGTACTGCCGCTACTGCGAAAAGCAGGGTTTTAAAGTTACCGAGCTCGACTTTGAGGACGGCGATGAGGCGGGATTAAAGAGTGTTTCTTTCAAGGTCGACGGTGAAAACGCTTACGGATTTTTAAAGGCTGAAAAGGGTGTGCACAGGCTTGTGCGTATTTCACCTTTCGACAGCAACAAGCGCCGCCACACCTCGTTTGCGTCACTCGAAGTAATGCCCGAGGTTGACGACGACAATTCGGTAGAGATTAAGGACGAGGATATAAGAATAGACGTCTACCGCTCGTCGGGCGCGGGCGGTCAGAAGGTAAACAAGACGGAAACGGCTATCCGCATAACGCACTTTCCCACGGGTATAGTAGTAACCTGTCAGAACGAGAGAAGCCAGCTTCAGAACAAGGCTATGGCTTTCGAGTATCTGAGGGCTAAGCTCGTCGAAAGGCAGATTGCCGAGCGCGAAGCCGCCGACGCCGAACTCAAAGGCGAAATTAAAAAAATAGAGTGGGGAAGCCAGATTAGAAGCTACGTTTTCTGTCCTTACACCTTAGTCAAAGACCATCGCACGGCGTATGAAAATACCAACGTGCAGGCGGTTATGGACGGGGATATTCAGGGGTTTATTATCGATTATTTGAAGAAAACTGTGTAAACGCATATAGCGTGAATATTGTTTGGATTATTTTGCGGCGGGCAACCGCCGTTTTGAATTATATGTACGATTTGAAAAAATTTACAATTAAAGACGAGCCGATTATTTTAGGGCTTGAATCGAGCTGCGACGAAACAGCGGCGGCGGTTATCAAGGGCAGAAAGCTACTATCAAGCCGCATAATTTCTTCCGCTGCCGAGCAGGCGAAGTACGGCGGAGTAGTTCCGGAAATTGCTTCCCGCGCCCATACCGAGGCGGTTGACGAGGTGGTTCGGCAGGCTCTGGACGACGCTGGTGTAACGCTTTCACAGCTTGACGCGGTTGCGGTAACTTACGGCGCGGGGCTTTTGGGCGCGCTCTTAGTCGGGCTGTCGTTTGCAAAGTCGCTTGCGTACTCTTTGAATATTCCGCTGATTGCGGTAAACCATATCCGCGGTCATCTTGCCGCCTCATATCTTACGGACGAGAACTTAAAGCCGCCATTCGTAACCTTGCTTGCAAGCGGGGGACATACCGCGATACTGCATACCAAAAGCTATACAAAATTTGAAATGCTCGCCTCAACCTGCGACGACGCGGCGGGCGAAGCGTTCGACAAGGTTGCGCGCGTTCTGGGGCTGGAATACCCCGGCGGCGTAAACGTGGAACGGCTTGCAAAGAATGGGAAAAACTGCGTTACGCTTCCCAAATGCCTGGTTAAAAATTCCGACAAGGTTCAGTTTTCGTACAGCGGTTTAAAGACTGCGGTAATAAACTATTGCCACATCGCCGAGCAGCGCGGCGAAGAAGTAATAAAAGAGGACGTAGCCCGTTCGTTCCAGTGCGCGGCGGTTGACCCGCTCGTAAAAAAGACGGTTGAAAGTGCAGTTAAGCTCAAAGTAAACTGCGTTACCGCGGGCGGCGGAGTAATTGCAAACGGCTATCTTAGAGAAACGCTTGCCGCCGAGTGCGAAAGGGCGGGGATAAAGCTCGTTCTTCCCGAAAAGAAATACTGCACGGACAACGCCGCTATGATTGCCGCGGAGGGGCTTATTCAGTACCTCGAAGGAAATTTCGCGCCCCTTGATATAAACGCGAAGGCGCAAATTCCACTTTAAAAAAGTCTTTAATTTCGCTTTACTTTTTGCGTTTTGTCTTATATAATTTAGTTACAACTTCATCAAAGGCTATGACGAAGGACAACGCCTTAAAGATTTTGCTTTTCAGAGAGCTTCCGTTCGGTGCGAGGAAGCAGGCATGCTTAAAGGATATCACCTTTCAGCTTATTTTCCGAAAGCTTTTGCAATTAAGAAAATACGGTTTCGTAACCCGTTATCAGTTACGGCAAATGATAGTTTGTTTTGGTGGTTAAAAAGTTACCTTTAAGGGTATCCGAAACGGATACTCTTTTATTTTTTATCAAGGGAGTTAATATGTACAAGAAGGTTGACACGTCTTTAAACTTTATCGAAAGGGAAAAAGAAATAATCGAATTCTGGAAAGAAAACAACGTTTTCGAAAGCTCGGTTGAAAAGAACGGGGGCGGGAAAGAGTTTTCTTTCTACGACGGTCCCCCCACGGCTAACGGCAGACCGCACGTAGGGCACGTTTTAACGCGCGTTATGAAGGATATTATCCCCAGATACCAGACGATGAAGGGCAAGCACGTTTTGAGAAAGGCGGGCTGGGATACGCACGGACTTCCCGTGGAGCTTGAAGTGGAAAAGCTTTTGGGTCTCGACGGTAAACCGCAGATTGAAAGCTACGGCATAGAGCCGTTTATTAAACAGTGCAAGCAGTCCGTATGGAAGTACAAGAGCGAGTGGGAAAAGATGTCCGACCGCGTAGGTTACTGGGTGGATATGGACAACCCTTACGTAACCTACGACGACAAATATATCGAGTCCGAGTGGTGGGCATTAAAGCAAATGCACGAAAAGGGGCTTTTGTACAAGGGGCATAAAATAGTGCCCTATTGCCCGAGGTGCGGAACGGCTTTATCCTCGCACGAGGTTGCCCAGGGCTATAAGCTTGTAAAGGAAAATTCCGCCGTTGCGCGCTTTAAAGTAAAGGGAGAAGACAACGCCTATATTCTCGCCTGGACGACTACGCCGTGGACGTTGCCCTCTAACGTCGCGCTTTGTATGAACCCCGACGAAACCTATTTAAAGGTTGAGGTTGAGGGCGTAAAATATATCCTTGCAAAGGCGTTAGTTTCAAAGTTCTTTGAAGAATATAAGGTTTTGGAGAGTAAGCGCGGAAAGGACTACGAGGGGCTTCAATACGAGCCTCTGTTTGAGCAAACCTCAGCTGAAATCACCCGCATATCCCCTGCGGCGTCTAAGGCAAAGGCGCACTTCGTAGTGTGCGACAACTACGTTACCATGTCGGACGGCACGGGCGTCGTTCACATTGCCCCCGCGTTCGGCGAGGACGACTATAAGGTGGGCAAGCGCTATAAGCTCCCCGTGGTTCAGCTTGTCAACGAGCGCGGCTGCTTCGACGAAAGATTTAAAGAGCTTGACGGAGTTTTTGCAAAGAAAGCCGATAAGACGATACTCGAAATGCTCGAAAACAAGGGACTGCTTTTCAAAGTTCTTCCCTACGAGCACGACTATCCCCACTGCTGGCGCTGTGATACGCCGCTTTTGTATTACGCTAAATCGAGCTGGTTTATAGAAGTTACTAAGGTTAAAAAGGACATAATAGCGGCTAACCGCTCGGTCAACTGGATGCCCGACAACATCAAAGAGGGCAGAATGGGCAACTTCCTTGAAAACGTAATCGACTGGGGACTTTCCCGCGACAGGTATTGGGGAACGCCCTTGCCTGTCTGGATTTGCCCCGACTGCGGCGAGATTGAAGTAATGGGCTCGAAAGCCGAGCTCAAAGAAAAGTGCGGGCTTAAAAAAGACGCTGAAATAGAGCTTCACCGCCCTTACCTTGACAACCTCATCTGCAAGTGCCCCAAGTGCGGCGGAGCAATGAAACGCACGCACGAGGTTATCGACTGCTGGTTCGATTCGGGCTCGATGCCGTTTGCACAGTATCACTATCCGTTCGAGAACAAGGATTTGTTTGAAAAGACTTTCCCTGCTGATTTCATTTCGGAAGCCGTCGACCAGACGCGCGGCTGGTTCTATACTCTGCTCGTAATAAACACCATACTTTTCGGCAAAGCGCCCTTTAAAAACTGCATAGTTTTGGGGCACGTCAACGACAAAAACGGCATTAAGATGTCAAAGCACAAGGGCAACGTCGTAGACCCCTGGACGGTTCTCGACAAGCAAGGTGCGGACGCGGTAAGGTGGTATTTCTATTCCGCCTCGGCGCCCTGGCTGCCCTCACGCTTTTCACCCGAAACGGTGTCAGAAGCGCAGAGAAAGTATATAGGCACGCTGTGGAATACGTACGCGTTCTTCACGCTGTACGCCGAAATAGACAAGTACGACCCGTCTAAATACGATTTGAAAAAATGCAAACTTTCGCTCATGGACAAGTGGATTTTGTCCAAATTAAATTCGCTTGTAAAATTCATTGATAACAGCCTTGAAAATTACGAGATATTCGAAAGCTCGCGTGCGTTGCAGGACTTTTCCGACGTGCTGTCAAACTGGTACGTGCGCCGTTGCCGCGACAGGTACTGGGGCGCGGATATGACGGAGGATAAAGCGGCGGCGTATACGACGCTTTACACCGTGCTCGTAACGCTTGCAAAGCTCACCGCACCGTACACACCGTTCATTGCGGAAATGATGTATCAAAACTTAGTTCCTGCGTTCTATAAAAACGCGTCCAAGTCCGTGCACCAGTGCACCTTCCCCGCAAGCGATGAAAGCTTTATCGACGGCGAGCTGGAAGCGGGTATGGACGAGGTGCTTGAAATAGTAATTTTAGGCCGCGCCGCACGAAACGCGGGTAATCTCAAAAACAGACAGCCGTTGTCCGAAATGTTCGTTGTCAGCGAAAGAAACGTGGAGCTTTCCGACGAGGAAAAGTCAATCGTTTTGGAAGAGCTCAACGTAAAGGCGCTTAAAAAAGCGACGGACGCGGAAAAGTTTTTAAGCTATAAGTTAAAGCCCCAGCTCAAAACGCTTGGTCCTAAATACGGCAAACAGCTTGGCGCAATTACTAAATTCCTTTCCGAGTGCGACGCGAAAACCGTCGTAAACGAAGTAAAGGGCGGCGGCAAGTATATAATAGAGGAGCGTGACGTAACCCTTTTGCAGGAGGATTTGCAGATATTCCCGCAGAGCGAGGAGGGCTACGTTGCAGCCGAGGACAAA
>JAIDRY010000029.1 GCA_029061465.1 Clostridia bacterium | reverse complement strand
CTCTAAGTACTTGCCGTACTTGCCCTTTTTAAGGAGCATATTGCTTCCGCATTCACGGCACTTCTCTTCCGTCGTTTCGACGTCAATGGGAAGAATGGACGAACATTCGGGGTAGTTGGGGCAGGCAAGGAATTTGCCGAACTTGCCGCTTTTAACCACCATATTAGCGCCGCATTTTGGACAGCGTATTGCGGATATTTCCGCCTCTCCGTCGCTGACTATATTCGAGCAGGCGGGGTAGTTGGAGCAAGCCAAATATTTGCCGTATTTGCCTAAGCGTCTTATCATGGGGCTGCCGCACTTTTCACACTTCAAGTCGGTCTCCTCGTCGCCGTCGCAGGAAGCCGTTTTAAGCTGTTCGGCAAAGCCGGGATAGAAGTCCGCAATTATCTTATGCCAGTCGCAACCGCCCTCCTCTATTTTGTCGAGGTCGTCTTCCATTCGAGCCGTAAAGCCGACGTCCATTATATCCGTAAAGTACTTTAAAAGCATATCGGTAATCAGGTACGCAACGTCGGTAGGCAACATATACTTGCCGTCCTTTTTCACGTAATTGCGCTTATTTAAAACCGATATAATAGAGGCGTAAGTAGAAGGTCTGCCTATGCCCTTTTCCTCCATCGCCTTGACGAGCGAAGCGTCCGTATAGCGGTAGGGGGGCTTGGTGAATTTCTGTTCCTTGGTAAGGTCGATAAGGTTAAGGCTGTCGCCTTCGTCCAACGGGGGAAGAAGCTTTGCCGTCTCCTCCTCGTCGCCGCCTTCCTTTACAGCGTCCTGATACGCCGCGGTATATCCCGCGAATAACGGAGATTTGCCGCTCGCCTTAAAGGTAACGCCGCCGCTTTCCGCCTCTATCTGCATAGAGTTGTACTGCGCCTCCGCCATTTGCGAAGCGATAAATCTGTCGTAAACGAGTTTGTAAATATTGTAATGCTTTTTATCTAAACTTGCTTTGACGCTTGCGGGCGTTACGCTTAAATTGATGGGGCGAATAGCCTCATGCGCGTCCTGCGCACCCTTCTTGGTTGCGTAATAGTTGGGGGTCTGCGGCGCGTAATCCTCTCCGTAGGTTTTCTTTATGAATTCCAAAGCGTTCTCCTGCGCCTCTTTCGATACGCGGACGGAGTCCGTTCTGATATAAGTTATAAGCGCGATATGGTCGCCGCCGACGTCCATACCCTCGTACAAATGCTGTGCAATGAGCATTGTTTCGGGCGAGGTCATTCCGAATTTATTTGAAGCGTCCTGTTGAAGCGAGGACGTTGTGAACGGCGCGGGCGCGTGCTGTTTGGTAACTCCGCGCTTTACTTTTGTTACAATAAAGCTGCCGTTTTTCGCCTTGTTTAAAATTTCGTCAGCCGCTTCCTCCGATATCGTTTCACCCGCTTTTTTGTACTGATATACGGCTTTGAACGGCGAATATTTTGCGGCGACGTCCTGCAAGTGCGCGTTCATTACCCAGTAGCCGTCGGGCTTGAAAGCGTTGATTTCACGCTCTCTGTCGACGATAAGTCTAAGCGCTACGGACTGCACTCTGCCCGCCGAAAGACCGTTTTGTATGCGCTTGTTTAAAAGGGGTGAAAGCTTGTAGCCCACAAGCCTGTCCAAAACTCTTCGCGCCTGCTGTGCGTCGACTAAATTGATATTTATCCTGCGCGGGTGCTTCAAAGCGTTCTGTACCGCGGAGGGTGAAATTTCGTTGAACTCTATGCGGTTCTCGCAATTTTCGTCCAAGCCCAAAACCGTCTGTAAGTGCCAGCTTATAGCCTCGCCTTCGCGGTCGGGGTCGGTTGCAAGATATACTTTGCCGCACTTTTTCGCTTCCTCGGAAAGGCGGTGGATAACCTCTTTTTTGGTGGGGGTAATTTCGTACTTCGGCTCGAAATTGTCCGTTATCTTAACGCCGAGAGTTCTCTCCGGCAGGTCGCGCACGTGTCCGCCCGAAGCGTCTACCTTATACTTCCCCTTTAAATATTTTGAAATTGTTTTCGCCTTGGACGGCGACTCAACTATAATCAAATCCATAATCTTTCCTCCTGCCGCGTATTCCTTGCGGTCGGTTAATTTATTGCGGCGTATCTGTTGCCGCCAAGCCTTACTATAAGACCTTTTATTTCAAGCGCCGTCAAAAGCGGAATAATCTGATAGGGCAGCTTACCCAATTTAGCGGCTATGTCGGGAGCGAAAGCCTCGCCCGCGTCTTTAATAAATCCGAGCGCCGCGCTCTCCTCTTCGGAAAGCACGACTTTTATATTTTCCTTACGGCTTATGCCGAAGTCCTCTAAAATATCGCCTGAATACCTTGCAAGCGTTGCGCCGTCGCGTATGAGTGCGTTACAGCCCTCGCCTGATTTTACGCCTATAGAATAGGGGAAGGCGAACACCCTTTTACCGTAGTCGAGCGCGTACCGTGCAGTTATGCACGCGCCGCTCTTTTCACCCGCGGAAACGACGAGCGTCCCCTCCGACAGCGCGGCTATAATTCTGTTGCGCACGGGAAAGTTGTATTTCTTAGGTGCAATCTGCGGAGGGTATTCGGTAACGAGCAGTCCGTTTTCTTCAACCCTTTTCAAAAGTCTTTCGTTGACCGACGGATATACGTAATTGAACCCGTATGCAAGCACGCTTATTATTTTACCGCTCTCTACCGCGCCCTCTATCACGGCGGCGTCAGCTCCGTCCGCTGCGCCCGTAACTATCGTGAAGTGGTGCGACAGCTCGTTTGAAAGCGAAGTGCATTTCTTTAAAACAGATGGCTGCGTTCGGCGCGAGCCGACTATCGCAAGCAGTCTTTCATCTAAAAGCTTTACGTTGCCCTTGCAAAAAAGCACGGTCGGCGGACAAGGCGTATTCCTTAAAGCTTCGGGGTAATTTTCGGAAAAGTAAGTTACGCACATTATCCCGCATTCGTCCAACCTTGACAAAATTTTACTTCGGTATTCCCGCGAATAAAATTTGTCCTTCACTTTATTATATACGCCCTCGGACAGGCTTTTAATCAAAATATTTTCATATTTTGCAAAATCCGGCTCGGCGCAAGATAAATCGGATAAAAGAGTTACGCGCTGTTTAAAGCTCAATTCTTCAAACGAAGACAGCACTATTAAATTTATTTCTTCATTAGTGTACATCTTAAATTGCGCTCGTGTCGTAGCTTCTGTATGATGCAGCTTCCAAAATGTGTTCGGGTCGGATATCCGACGAATAGTCTAAATCCGCGATGGTGCGCGCAACCTTGATTATTCTTGCGCGGGCGCGTACGGAAAGGTGCAGGGTTTCAAACGCGGTTCTTAAAACCTGCTCGCACTCGTTTGATAAACGGCAGTATTTTTTGATTTGCTTTTCGCCCATATTCGCGTTGACGAGAATACCCTCGCCGAGAAAGCGCTCTCGCTGGATTGCCCTTGCCGCCTCCACGCGCGCCTTGACTATTTCGCTGCTCTCCTCGTTGCTCTGACCCGTCAAATCGTCGTACTTAACTCCGTCCACTTCCACCTGCAAATCTATTCTATCCAGAAGCGGACCGGAAATTTTACTTCTGTACTTATGTATCTGCGCGGGAGTGCACGAACATTCGAGATATGCCGAACCGTAGTTGCCGCAGGGGCAGGGGTTCATACTCGCGCACAGGATAAAGTCGGCAGGGAAGGTAACCGCGCCGCCCGCACGTGAAATAGTAATCACTCTGTCTTCGAGCGGCTGGCGCAGGCTTTCAAGAGTACTGCGGGTGTATTCGGGAAGCTCGTCCAAATATAAAACGCCCTTGTGCGCCATTGAAATTTCGCCGGGGTGAAGTTTAGCATGTCCCCCGCCGCACAGGGATACCGTACTCGCGGTATGGTGAGGTGTGCGGAAGGGTCTTGAGGTTACTATACCCTCTTCGGACAACACTCCTGCGACGGAGTGAATTTTAGTAATTTCCAACGCCTCGTCGAAAGTCATATCGGGCATAATTGTGGGTATGCATCTTGCAAGCATAGTTTTGCCCGTACCGGGAGGGCCGGCAAGCAAGATGTTGTGTCCGCCCGCTACGGCTATTTCAAGGGCGCGCTTAGCCACTTTCTGCCCGCGCACGAGAGATAAATCGCTGTTGCCATTCTTTGCGCTTCTTTCCGCCTTAAAGCTCCTCGGTTGAACGGGCGCAAACTGCCTCTCGCCTTTGAGGTGGGTTACCACTTCGCCGAGGCTTTTCAATGCGTAAACTTCGGTCCCCTCGATATAGCTCGCCTCGTTGGCGTTGCCCGCGGGAACTATAAAACGCGTAAAGCCCTTCGACTTTGCCGAAATTAAAACGGGCAGAATACCCGTAACGCTACGGAGCGAGCCGTCAAGGGCAAGCTCGCCTAAAAAGACTATGCCGTCCGTTTCCGCCGAAAGCTCGCCGCACGCCTTTAAGATACTTACGGCTATGGGCAAATCGTAATGCGCCCCTTCCTTTTTGACGTTGGCAGGGGCAAGGTTAATAGTAATTTTATTTACGGGAAAGTACATTGCGCTGTTCTTTATTGCCGAACGCACGCGCTCTTTACTCTCCTTTACGGCTGCGTCGGGAAGCCCCACCAAATCGTAGGAAACTGCGCCCTTGTTGATATCCGTTTCAACCGTTACGGGAACGCCGTCAAGACCGTTTAACGCAAAGCTTATTATCTTTGATAACATTGATATAACCTTATATTTTAAAAGCTCCCGCACGCAGCGAGAGCTTTTTTAATTTTACTTAATTTCGGTAATCTTTGCAGCCTTGCCGGTAAGTCCGCGCAGGTAGTAAAGCTTAGCTCTTCTTACCTTGCCGCGCTTAACAACCGCTATCGAAGCAATCTTGGGTGAGTGAAGGGGGAACGTTCTTTCCACGCCTACGCCGAACGAAAGTCTGCGTACCGTGAAGCTTTCCCTTATGCCGCCGTGTTTCTTTGCGATAACCACGCCTTCGAAGTTCTGTATTCTTTCCTTCGTACCTTCGATAACCTTAAAGCCGACCTTAACCGTGTCGCCTACGTTGAATACGGGCACTTCCGCTTTCATGCCCTCTTTCTCAATGGCTTCTACCAAACCTTTCATGACTTTAACCTCCATTTTATAAGGACATTCTTGCTTATGCAGAGGACTGCCCCAAGTCTTAGTTATATTAACAGAACTTTTTTAAAAATGCAACTCATTTTAAAGGGTGTGTCGCAATTTTCACAAAAAAAATATGCTCACGAAAATTAGCTTCTATTCTGCGAAGCAAATTTTCCGTGACTTTTGGAAACTAAGTTTCCCTTGGCGCAACGCCTAAGGGCACACCATAATAGAGTTGCGCCAATTCCCTTCCAGTGAGCCGCAAGTATGCGCAAATAGGGTGCAAGCCCCAAAAGCGTGGTTTTGGGGCTTGCCGTTAATTATTTAAAACCCGCTTCTATATATTATATAGAATAGTCGCGTGAGCCTATAAAATCTTGCTGTAACCGTAAGAATTGACAACAGCGTCGACTTTAATTCCCTCTCTGCACATGGGGCAGTTCGTGGGAAGGAATGAGGAATACCCCGAAACGTCCTCCGAGCCGAAAAGCTTTATCACTGGCACGGAGCAATCAAACTCACCGCCGAAGACGGTTGCAACTCCGACTGGCGTTCCGCCGTAGTATCTGATTCCCTCGACAACGCTGTTTGCGTCCTTACCCGTCGTTGCCGAAGCCGTAAGTAATAGTACGTTTTTATTTTGAACATAGGGCAAAAAGTTATCGCGGAGCAACAGTTTGTCGTTTTGTATCTCGGGCGAAATGACGCCTATATTCTGTCCGTTGTTAAGTTGTGAATGGGACAGATAATGCGCAAGGAAAGCCCCCACCATTTTCATTCTGTCAAGGGTGATTATAGTGTCCACGGGAGTTGACGAAAATGCGTTGCAAAAGAGCTTTGCCGCCGCCTTGGCTGATACCAAATCAGATTTAATTCCCGTCATATCGATACAACTGTTTACGTGCGAGTGTCTCGTTGCAAAGTGTCCGGGGATAATCTTTATAGCCACCTCGCCGTCCACAACCGACCTTATTTCATAAGCGCGCTTTTCCATATTTTCCTCCTTAATAAAATGCGTTTTCTATGTGATTTATTTTTCCGCGGTACACCTCGATTATATCGAAGCGCACCGTCATATCCACGATTTTGTTTGTTAAAAAATAGTTTGCCCCGAGGATATAGCGCCGTTTCCGCCTTTCGTCCACGGCTTCCGCGGGAGTACCGAATTTATCGGTAGTGCGGGTTTTGACTTCGATAAAAGCTAAAACGCCCCGCCGCTTTGCAATAATATCTATTTCTCCGTACGGGGTTCTGAAATTCCTTTCAAGAATTTTCCAGCCCCTGAAAAACAAGTAACGCGCCGCCTTTCTTTCACCGCGCCTGCCCGTCCTTTGCTTGCGCTCTCCCTCGGTCATTATTCTTCCGCCGTCCATTTTTTAACGAAGCTTTTGCGGTGAACGGCGCATATTCCCGCACGTTTGATACCGTCGATATGCTCCGCCGTACCGTAACCCTTGTTCTTTTCAAAGCCGTAGTCGGGGTATTTCTCGGCGTACTCGTCCATTATTTTATCACGGTACACTTTGGCAATTATCGAAGCAGCACCTATGGTGTAGCTCTTGCCGTCACCCTTTATAATACTCTGCTGGGGTATATCAATATCGAGCGTCATATTGCCGTCCGTTATCACGTAATCAGGCAAAACATTCAGACTTTCCACAGCGTTTTTCATACACAGCTTAGTTGCGTTTAAAATATTGATTTCGTCTATAATCTGCGGTTCGACACGGCATATTGCATAGGCAACCGCCTTTTCTTCAATAAGCTTTGCAAGCTTTTCACGCTTTTTTGCAGAAAGCTTTTTACTGTCGTCAACGCCTTCGATAATATCGTCCATAGGCATAATTACCGCCGCGCAAACTACAGGCCCCGCCAACGGACCGCGACCCACTTCGTCCGCACCGCAAACGAGGCTATACCCCTTTGCTATAATCGATTTTTCGTATTCGAGCTTATCCGTCAAAACCTAAGCCCCCTTATATCCTCTACTTTATCAAGCGTAATTCTGCCAAGTCTGCCTTTGCGGAAGTCGTCTATAACGGCTCGTTCGCCGCGCTCGTAATCGTACTCTCCGCCCCTCAGCATAAAGCCGCGGTGGCGACACACTTCTTCGAGCATTTCCAAGGGTTCGCCGCCCTCTATGCCGTATCTCTCGGTCAATCTCGACAAATACTTTTCGGAAAGCTCAGAAAGAAGAGCAAGCGCTATATCGTCCATATCGAGTATATCATCGTTAATACTGCCAACGTACGCTAAGTGCAAAGCAAGGTACTGGTTGTCGAACGACGGCGGCATAGTGCCGGGGGTATCGAGCAAATCGAAGCCGTCGCAGCGCACCCACTGCTTACCGCGCGTTACGCCCGCTTTGTTGCCGGTCTCCGCCCTGCCGCTGCCCGCAAGCAGATTAATAAGCGTCGACTTGCCTGTATTGGGCACGCCGGCAACCATAAAGCGGAAAGTCTTGTTAAAGCCCTTTTCAAGCGCCGCCTCCCGCTTTTTTGCAACAAGCTTTGAAATTGCCCCCGCAATATCCCTTTTCGAAGACGCGTTTATTGAGTTTATTTTTATAGCCGCCGCGCCGCTTTCGGTAACGGCTTTGAGCAATATATCCGTGCGCTCATCGGCAAGGTCGCCCTTATTAAAGACGTATAAAACGGGCTTTGCTCCTGCAAGCTCTTTAAGCTTAGGATTGAACGAGGCGGCGGGACAACGCGCGTCGAGCACGAATATAACGCCGTCGACGAGCGACAGCTGTTCGCGCATCATACGCATTGCCTTGGTCATATGCCCCGGAAACCACTGTATTGTTTTCATAATTATTTATCCGTTAAATCGGGACGGCGCGCGCGGGTGAGTTTTTCGCTCTCGCTTTTGCGCCATTCGTCAATCTTTTTATGGTCGCCCGAAAGCAACACTTCGGGAACTTTCATTCCCATAAATTCGGCGGGGCGGGTGTAATGCGGGTATTCGAGCATACCGTCCGAAAAGCTTTCGTCCACGAGCGAGCCGCCCGAAATTACTCCGTCGACGTATCTTGCCACGCAGTCGCAAACGACCATTGCGGGAAGCTCCCCGCCCGTTAAAACGTAGTCGCCTATGGAAATTTCCTCGTCGATAAAGAGGTCTATCACGCGCTGGTCAACGCCTTCGTAATGCCCGCACAAAAGCACGATATGGTCGAAGTTCAAAAGCTCGAACACCTTGTCCTGCTTAAAGGTTTGTCCCTTGGGAGAAAGGTATATCCGCCGCGCTTTTCTATCGGGGTCGACGGCGGTTATTGCCGAGGCAATGGGCTGGGGCATGAGTACCATTCCCGAGCCGCCGCCGAACGGATAGTCGTCGCATTTGAAATGCTTATTTTCGGCATAGTCGCGGATATTGACGACGTCTATTTCAAGCTTGCCTCCATTCACCGCTCTGCCTATTATGCTCTCTTTCAGGGGCGCGAACATTTCGGGAAAGAGGGTAAGTATGGTTATCTTCACACCGAAACTTCCTTAAATCTTTTTTTGTTTACGACAATACGCTTTGCTTCTACTTCGACGCTTTCTATAACGCCCACCGCCGCGGCAAAGCTCACCTCGCCCTTGGGGGTTGAAAGCGTGTAAATATCCGTCCTTGCGGGAGTAACCGAGGTTACCTCGCCTATATGCTCACCCGTTTGCGTTACCACTTCGCAGCCGGTTAAATCAGCTATATAGTAAGTGCCGTCGGGAAGCTCGGGCATATCGCCTCGCAAAGCCTCGATATCCTTGCCGCGGAGAAGCTCGGCGGCGTTTCTGTCAAACACGCCGCGCAGGGCAATAAACGCAAAATCGCCCTGACCGCGCACGTTCATAACGGCGTACTCCGTACCGTCGATATACACGCGCTTTAAGTCAAGCAAATCCTCCGCGCCGTCGCAGAGAACCTTTACCTTTACCTCGCCGCGGATACCCTGCGGCTTTAAAATTGTTGCAACTGTAAGCTTATCGTCCATAATGCAAAAAAGCCGAGCGGCTTGCGTTCGGCTTAAAAAATTATACCTTTTCCTTAATCTCGACGGTGCAACGCTTTGCGCCGCGGGGCGTGGACGCACTTACGAGAGTGCGCAGCGCCTTTGCGATTTTACCCTGCTTGCCGATTACCTTGCCCATATCCGAAGGATTTAAAAGCACGGTAACTTCGGTGCAGTTTTCGTTTTCATTAATTACGTACTCGACGTCCTGCTTGTTTTCGGCGAACGTTTCGACCACGAATTTTATAAGCTGTTTTACGGATTCTTCCATAATATACTCCGATTAATATAAATTAGCCTTTCTTCTTTTTATTGTTGGTCTTAGGTGCGGAGGGTTTAGAACTCTGCTCCATTGCGCCGACCTTTACAAGGTAGCTTTTAACCGTCTCGGTAGGCTGAACGCCCTTTGCAAGCCAGGACTTTGCCTTTTCAACGTCGATGTTGATTTCAGCGGGTGTTTTAAGGGGGTCAACGTAACCGATTTTGTCGATATACTCACCCGAACGCGCCTTTCTCGAATCGATAACCACTACACGGTAGAAGGGACTTTTCTTGTCGCCCATTCTCGTAAGTCTCATTTTAACTGCCATTTTTGTTTTCTCCTGAATATATAAATTTTTATTTTTTGTCTGAATTAAAAGGGTAATTTTCTCTTGCCGCCGCGCAGCTGTTTCATAAGCTGCTTGGTCTGCTCGAACTGTTTTAAAAGCTGGTTTATTTCCTGAACGCTGGTGCCGCTGCCCAAAGCTATGCGCTTTTTTCTGGACGAGTTTATAATAGCGGGCTCAACGCGCTCTTTCTTAGTCATTGAAAGTATTATCGCCTTGGTGCGCTCTATCCTGCTCTCGTCAATGTCGTCCGCCTTTACCTTGTTGCCGACGCCGGGCATCATTGCAAGCAAAGCCTGCGCTCCGCCCATTTTCTTCATGCTTTCAAACTGCGTCAAATAGTCCTCTAAGGTGAAGCTGTTTTCAAGCATCTTCTTCTGCATAGTCTTGGCTTCTTCCATTGAAACGGCTTCCTGCGCCTTTTCAATGAGGGTTAAAACGTCGCCCATGCCGAGTATACGCGACGCCATTCTGTCGGGATAGAAAGGCTCCAAATCGGTAAGCTTTTCGCCCACGCCGATAAACTTAATTGGCTTGCCCGTAACCGCCTTAATGGAAAGGCACGCGCCGCCGCGGGTATCGCCGTCGAGCTTTGTCAAGATAATACCCGTAACCTCCAACCTCTCGTTAAAGGTCTTGGCTACGTTTACGGCAACCTGTCCCATCATACTGTCAACGGTTAGTAATATTTCCTCTACGTCGACCGTCTTTTTGATATTTTCAAGCTCGCACATCAGCGGTTCGTCTATTTCAAGCCGTCCCGCAGTATCGATAACGACCGTATCGAAGCCCATAGAACGCGCGTAGTCAACAGCTTCCTTAGCCGTCTTTACGGGGTTTTGCGTACCCTTTTCAAAGACTTCGGCGCCCGCGTTTCTTGCAACCACTTTAAGCTGGTTTATTGCCGCGGGACGGTAAATATCGCACCCGACCAAAAGGGGCTTTTTACCGCTCTTTTTAAGGTTTATAGCAAGCTTGCCGCACATTGTCGTCTTGCCCGCGCCCTGTAAGCCGCACATCATTATGACTGTCGGCGGCTTGGGGGATACGTTGAGCTTTTGATTGCTTGCGCCCATAAGCGCGATAAGCTCTTCGTTGACTATCTTTATAACCTGCTGGGCAGGGTTAAGACTCTTTAAAATTTCCTGCCCTACCGCCTTTTCCGAAACGTCCGCGCAGAATTTTTTTGCAACCTGAATATTTACGTCCGCTTCCAAAAGCGCAACGCGCACCTCGCGCATGGCGGTCTTTATTTCAAGCTCGGTAAGCCTTCCGCGCTTGGTGAGTTTTGAAAATATGTGGTTTAATCTCTCCGAAAGAGATGAAAATGCGCCCATACCTCTCCTTATTCTTCGCCCGTCTTGCTTCTTCCGTAAACCAGTGCCGTGTAGTCTTTATTTAAAGCCTCTTGCGTTTCCGGTTTTTTCAGCTCTTCCTGTACTTCTTCAAAGTAGTCTTTACCGAGTATACTTTCCAGCTTTTCTATTTCTTTTGAAAAGCCGGGATTTGCGGCTTTAAATTCTTTCGCCCACTTGCCCGCGTCGGTCAGCAAAAACGATTCCTGCAAGCAAATTTCCTGTAACCTTTTTCCGAAATGCAGTTTATCCTCAAACTCTTCAAGCTGTTTTTTG
>JAIDRY010000028.1 GCA_029061465.1 Clostridia bacterium | reverse complement strand
TTTCAAAGATTTGGATAATCCCAACATAATAATGTAAATAAAAAATCCTTGCTATTAAGCAAGGATTTTTTTAACGGATTAAAATTTGAAATATTATTTGCTTTCTGTTGCACCTTCGGGTTTAACCTCGGGTTCCTCTTTTGCGATAGCTTCCGCTTTAGCTTCCTGAGCTTTAACCTCTTCCGACTTAGCGGGAGCAACCTTTGCCTCAGGTTTAGGCTCGGCTTTCGCCTCGATATCCGCCGCGGGAGTTTCACTAGCTACAACCTTGTGGCTTATTATAATTTTTCTCGGGCACTTGGCAACGCAGGTAAGACAGCCCGTGCACTTTGAATAGTCGAATACGGGCAGATTGTCCTGCATTGTGATAGCGCCGTGGGGGCAGAACTTCGCGCACAAGCCGCAGGCGATACAGCCTACCTTGCACACGGAAGTAACTTCCTTACCCTTGCACTTGGACGAGCAAGCCACGAATACGGGCGCGGAGGAGGGGATACGCTCGATAATTCCCTTGGGGCAGGTCGTAATGCACGCGCCGCAGGAAATACATCTGTCGGGGTCAACCTGTGCAAGTCTTCCGGTAACTTCAATCGCGTTTTCGGGGCAGACTGCTTTGCAGTCGCCGCAGCCGAGACACGCGTACGAGCAAGCTTTGTTACCGCCTAAAAGCGAGTTACAAGCCGCGCAGGTGGGGTTGCCCTTGTATTCGAACTTATCCGCACAGTTTTCAATTCCGCCGTGGCACTTTACTACCGCAACGGTGGGTTCTTCTTCAGTAAGCTCTATGCCGAGAAGCTTTGCAATTTCCGCTTTCTTTTCGGGCGAGGTTACGTGGCAGTCGGCAAGGTTTCCGCTGCCGTCGGCAAGCTTTGAAGCAAAGCCGCTGCAACCCGAGCAGCCGCAGCCGCCGCAGTTTGCGCCCGCAAGGTTTTCGGTAATTTTCGCTATCTTTTCGTCAACGTTTACCTTAAACACTTTTCCGACGAAAAGTATCAAAGCGCCGATAAGAAGGGCGGAACCTGCGAAGATACCCGCAACTATGCCGACCGTTATCCAGGTCTGGTTTGTAATTTCAAGTAAATGCATTTTTCTTCCTCCTTAGGATATATAGCTGAATACGGTGAACGCCATGCATATGAAGCAAGCCGTTACCATTGCCGTGGGGAAGCCCGCCAAAGCCTTGGGGGTCTTGTAGTAGTTGAGCTTTTCGCGCATACCGCTCATTATAATCATAACGAGCGTGAAGCCGAGTCCCGCGAACAGTGCGTACAGTACCGCCCAGCCGATATTCATCGTAGCGCCCGCGCCGAGTATGGAAGACATATCGCCTATTACAAGCTCGGTTACGCCGAGCACCGCGCAGTTCGTCGTGATAAGGGGAAGGTAAATTCCCATTGCGCCGTAGAGCGAGGGGGAAAGCTTCTGAATAATCTTTTCAAGCATCTGCACGAGCGACGCAATGATGAATATGAAGAATATAATCTCAAGGAAATCAATTCCGAGGGGCACCATTACGTAGGTGTAGATGGGGTAGGTAACGAGGGTTGCAAGCACCATAACCACGGTAACCGCAATTCCCATTCCTACCGCGCTGGACGTCTTTTTTGAAACGCCGAGGAAGGGGCAGACGCCGTAGGTCTTAACCGTTATAAAGTTGTTGGTCAGCACAGCCGCCAGAACTATTGCAATAAAAGTACCCATAATTTACGCCGCCTCCTTCAAAAGATTTTCACGCGCAAGCTTGTTTGCTTTAACGCGCCTTGCACGCTCGAAGTTATCCATTATATAAACGAACACCGCAATGCTGATGCCGTAGATAAGGAACGCGCCTGCGGGAGTTGCAAGCATACCTATCTTGAATTCCATAATCTGCAAGCCGAATAGTGAGCCGTTGCCGAAGAATTCGCAGATAACGCCCATAAGCGTTAATGCTACGGTAAAGCCCAGGCCGTTTGCAATTCCGTCTACCGCGGATTCCAGAACGCCGTTTTTGTTTGCGAACGCTTCCGCTCTGCCTAAGATTATGCAGTTTACGACTATGAGTGCAAGGAAGCCGCCCAGGCTTTCGTACAAATCGGGTACGAATTTATCGAGGAACATTCTCGCAAAGGTAACAAGCGTTGCTATGATTACGATATAGCAGGGAATTCTTACCGCGTTGGGTATTACCTTTCTCAGCGCCGAAATAATCATATTGCTGAGCGTGAGTATTACCAGAACGGTTAAGCCCATACCCATCGACGAGAACGCCGAGGAGATAAGTCCCAGAGTGGGGCAGGTGCCCAGAACAAGCATAAAGGTGGGGTTCTGGAAAAGAAGTCCGTCTAAGGTAATTTTCTTATACTTATTCATTTTCATTGCCTCCTTCTTCGTTGTTTTCGCCTTCATCGGGTTCTTCATCTGCGGGTAAACCCATTTTATAGTTTGCCGCCGCAAACGCCGCCGCGTTAAGGCACAGATAGTTGGACTGGGTTGCGCCTGTAACAAGTCCTGCGGGAGGATAAGGAAGTTCGGTTGCGCTTCCGTTAAACATTGCAACGATAGCTGTAATATCCTTTCCTACGAATACCGAACCGTCAAGTACGCCGGTCGCCATACTGCTTTCATATCCTGACGTCGAGCCGTTTTTGCTGATTACGAACGACTGGATAACGCCGTCTTTATCTACCGATACGTCGATACTGAACTTGCTTGCATTTCCGTAGGTAGCGGTCTGGACGTGGAATACAACCAATCCTTTATCTTTGTCGTATTCGTGCGAGGAGTTTCTCGTATCGATTTGTGCGATATAACTGCAATCCGCGTAAATATCTTCGGTAACGTTGCCGAGCTGAGCGTTTACAAAATCAATTGCTCCGTTTACCGCATTGCAAATTGCGTTTGACGAGCGGGTAGCGCCGGAGGAAAGATATCCGTCGTCGGTATAGAAGTAGGTGTCCTTTGCGGGTTTATTTGCAAAGCTGTTTAAAAAGCTTTGCGTAACCTTGCTTATATATGACTGACCGACGTTGCTGTCAATGGTAACTTTCTGAATACCGTTCACCGCACCGTTTTTAACTACTACTACAACCCAGCAGGTAACTGTGCCGCCTTCGAAGCCGCCCTTACCGGTGGATTTAACCAAATAGTTGCCGCCGTCGGAAGTTACTTTATACGCTTCGTTTATGGTTGCGTTACTGTTGTAATCTGCAACTGCGACGCTCACCGTCTGGACGGATTTGCCGTAAATCTTATTTATTGCCCTGTCAAATCTCTCTTCCGCGCTTACGGATAAAAGACTGTTCATAACGGTGAGGAATATTCCGCACACGAGCAATACGCACAAAAGGGTGGTAAGGCATTTAAATACAGTGGATTTAAAAAACTGTTTAGCCGACATTTATTTATCCTCCTTTTGCGTTTTTTTCTTAATATAGCCGAAAGGCTTTCTTATCGTGTATTTATCAATGAGAGGAACTATTAAGTTCATAAGCATTATTACGAAGGAGGTAACTTCGAGCTTAGTGAAATATCTGAGTACTGCAACGAGCAGAGCCGCTACGATATAATAAACTAACTGACCGTAAACGCCCTTGGGTGAGGTTACGTAGTCTGTGAACATAAATACCGCACCGAACAGTACGCCGCCCGAAAGAACGTGGGGCAGGAAGAGCTCTATATTGAAAATGTAGCCGCCCGTCTGGATATACGAGAATCCCGACATAAATACCGCCGCTAAGCCGAATACTGCGATAAACAGCAAGGGCTGCCACCATTTAATTACGTTTCTTATGCAGAGGTATACGTAACCTAAAAGGATAGCCGCCGCGCACGTTTCGCCTATACAGCCTGCAACGCCCGTGCCGAGGAACAAGTCCAAAACACTTATCTTCGTTACGGGATTGCCGTCCGAGGAAAGCAGCCACGAAAGGTTTGTAGGCCCTGTGAATACGCCGCTCGTGAAGTTGAGCGCGGGGATAAGGCACGCGGTGTAGGTGGTAATGGCAAAGCTCAAAAACATAAATACGCGTCCTGCCGAAGCGGGGTTGACTAAGTTTTTACCCGTGCCGCCGAACAGCATCTTTACAACCGCGATAGAGAATATGCTTCCGATTAAAACTTCGTACCACTGTGCCGTAGCGGGAAGTATGAGTGCGAGAATAAGACCTGTTACGACCGAGGTGAAATCAAATTGCTTCCACCAGCGCACGCAAACCTTGCCCGCGTCCCTGCACTTATTCGAAAAGCCCTTGTTTGCTATAAAGAAATAAACGAATTCCGTCGCCACGCACGAGACAATCGCAACCAGCTCTATCATAAGCGCAAGCAAGCCGAAGAAAACTATGCCTGCAATGGCGGAGGGAGCAAGCGCTATTATAACGTCGAGCATTATGCTGCGCGTCGTCTTTTTTGATTTTACGTGGGGCGGAGTGGAAACTACTATTGTATTATCCATTATTTACCTCCGTTTTTGCGAAGTTCAGCCTTCGTCTTGCGTATCGCCTGAATAAGGGGGCGCTTTGCAGGGCAGATATATTCGCACGCGCCGCACTCTATGCAGTACGCTACGTTGCCCTGTTTAGCCGCTTCCTCGAAGTCGCCCGCCGCCGAATAGAACGCGGTGTTCATAGGCATAAGGTGCATAGGGCAGACGTCCGCGCACTTGCCGCAGTTAAGGCAGGGGGTGGGTTCGTCAGCCGCCGCTTCCTTTTTATCTAACAAAAGCACGCCCGAAGTCGTCTTGTGGGTATACGCGTCGTAACCTGCAAGCGCAACGCCCGTCATAGGTCCGCCGAGTACCGCCTTTTTGGGATTAACGGCTTCGCCGCCGCAGAAGTTTATAATATCTTCTATCTTCGTGCCGACCCGAACTAAAAGGTTTTTAGGCTCTTTTACGGCTTTACCCGAAACGGTGAGAACTCTCTCGTAAAGGGGCTTGCCCTGTTCGACCGCCTCGCATACCGCAAAGCACGTGCCCACGTTCTGAACTACTACGCCGTAGTCCGCGGGGAGCTTGCCAAGCCCGACCCTGCGTCCCGTAGTAACGTAGATAAGCTGCTTTTCGCCGCCCATGGGGTACTGCTTTTTAAGTATAACGACTTTGATATCGTCGTAGGGCTCGAATGCCTTAATTGCGTCGGGCTTATTCGCCTCGATACCGATAACGATATTAGCAACACCCAAAGCCTTTGCAATAAGCCTTGCGCCGCGGGCAATCTCGTCCGTCTTTTCAACCATAAGGCGGTGGTCGCAGGTGAGGTAGGGCTCGCACTCCGCGCCGTTTACGATAAGCGTGTCAACGGGAGTTTTGGGTGCAACCTTCACGGCGGTGGGGAAGCCCGCGCCGCCCAGACCTACTATGCCGCAATCGCGTATTCTCTCTTTAATTTCTTCCGCCGAGGGATTTTCAAGGGCGGGATAGCGGAATTTTTCCCCTTCCGACGCCTTGATTACGATATACGTTTCTTTGCCGTCTGACGTAACCGTTTCTTCGATTTTTTCAACGGTGCCCGCAACGCTTGCGAACACGTCCGAAGAAATAGCTCCGTCGGCTTTGGCGATAACCTCGCCTTCTTTCACGGTCTGTCCCGCCGACACGCAGGGAACCGCCGGTTTACCCAGCGACTGTGAAATGGAAACGTAAACCGTTTCGGGAGCGGGCATAACCTCAATGGGAGCGGACTTCGATAAGTCTTTCGCACCCTTGGGATGAACGCCTCCGAAATAGTACTTTCCTTTTACTGCTTTCAAATTTTACCTCCGTTTTGGTATTGTTATTAAAATATTCCCGAAAGTACGGGCAATTATTTTCTCTTTTTTTCGCCTATAATTTTGACGAACGCGTTTTGGGGCACGCCCCTGAATACGAGCATCGTTACGCCGCCGACTATCGCGCCGGAAACTATCCCCAAAAGCACGAGATAGGGCATATATCCGAAGAGTAGCGCCGAACCCGATAAAAACACGAACACCACGTTTTGCGTGATATTGTGCGCCACCGCCGCGGCAATCGAAACGGACATAACCGAAATTTTCGGATATACCGTGTACATAAGTATTGACGAAACCGCCATAGAAACAACCCCGCCCGTAAACGAGTATAAGAGGGCGGAAACGTTGCCCGCGTAAATAGCGCCAAGCCCCGTACGCACGGCTACGACAATAAACGCTTCCAACGGCGAGTACATTATAAGAGCCGCAAACGAGAATATATTTGCCAGCCCCATTTTAGCCCCCGGAATGAGCATAGGGGGGAACAGGCTCTCGATTATGAACATTATAAGGCTCAGCCCCGTGAACATAGCAAGAACCGCTATTTTTTTCGCCGTTTTCATACGAAATAGATTATACACTAAATTATATAATAAGTAAAATAATATTGAACGAAAAAATAAAAAAAGTTCACGAAAATTGCCGTCTATTCTACGCGCAAAGATTACTTGACAATCCTCGGCGTTAAAGCTATAATACGACGTGAAATAAATTAAGGAGAAGTTTTATGGATTTAAAGTATACGCGTAAAAACGTTTATAAGGAAGCGGACGGCAACGAGCTTAAAAAGATTTACGACTTTGCGGAAGGCTATAAAGCCTTTTTAGACAGCTCCAAAACTGAGCGCGACGCGGCTGTAACCGCCAAAAAGCTTGCGGAGGAGAACGGTTTTAAACCCTTCTCGTTTTCGGAAAAGCTCAAAGCGGGCGACAAGCGCTATTTCATCAACAGGCACAAAAACGTGTTTTTAATTAGCGTAGGCACGGAGGACGTTTCGAAGGACGGAGTAAGAATTATGGTTGCGCACGTCGATTCGCCCCGCCTCGATTTAAAGCCCAACCCCATGTTCGAGGACAGCGGGCTGTGCTATCTCAAAACGCACTACTATGGCGGGATAAAGAAGTATCAGTGGACGGCAATGCCCCTTGCGCTTCACGGCGTGGTGATGCTCCCCGGCGGAGAGAAAAAGGAAGTATGCGTCGGCGAGGACGAATCCGACCCCGTGTTCTATATTACGGATATTCTGCCCCACCTCGGCGCGGAGCAGAGCGCAAAAACTCTGGGTAAGGCTATCGATGGAGAAAGCCTTAACGCGGTAATCGGCGGACTTCCCGCTGTGGGCGAGGACGATAACGAGGCGGTTAAAACCGCAGTTTTGAAGCTCCTCAATAAAAAGTACGGCATTACGGAAGTCGATTTGCAGTGTTCCGAGCTTTGCTTCGTTCCCGCAGGCAAGGCGCGCGACGTAGGCTTCGACGCTTCTCTCATCTCGGCTTACGGCCACGACGACAAAGTCTGCGCTTATCCCGAAATGCGCGCTATATTCGAAAGCAATTCCCCCCACACGGTAGTTGCGGTATTTGCCGACAAGGAAGAGGTGGGCAGCGACGGCACCACGGGTATGCAGTCCAAAGTAATTTCGGACGTCATTGAAACTATTGCGGCATCGTTCGGCGCAAACCCTATCGAAGTAAGATACAACAGCAAGTGCATTTCCGCGGACGTTACCGCGGGATTTGACCCCGCTTACGCTTCCGTATTCGAAAAGAGAAATACCACCTTCGTTCATTGCGGCGCGGCGGTTTCCAAGTACACAGGCGCACGCGGCAAGAGCTCGACCAACGACGCGGACGCGGAGTTTATGGGCTGGATTAGAGACATATTCGACGGTAACGGCGTTTACTGGCAGACGGGCGAGCTCGGCGCGGTGGACGCGGGCGGCGGCGGCACGGTTGCTAAATTTATAGCAAACCTCGGCATAGACACGGTTGACGTAGGAGTTCCCGTTCTCTCTATGCACGCCCCTTACGAGCTTATTTCCAAAGCCGACGTGTATTCGCTGTATAAAGCATGCTTGGCATTTTGCAAATAATTAAATAGATAAACGTAAAAGCGCCCCGCAGATTTTCTGCGGGGCGCTTAAAATTTATATTCGGTTATCTTTTCGTTCTGGGAATAAAGCTGTAAACGCTGTCAAGCACCTGTCTTACAAACGTGCTATACTTTTTAGCGCCCGACTCGAACAGGACGTAAACGCGCTTGCCGCTCACGCATAAGCCTTCCGACATAGAGGGAATGGAGTACTTGTTTGCAAGCGTACCGCCGTCCACGTAATAAACGTATACGTTGGTATCTTTGTACTGAGCGCCGCTATTGAATTTAACGTCCGCATACTCGAAACCGCCGTAGGTTTTTTCCTCGCCCTTTTCGTTGATATACTTCAAATCCTTATACTGAACTCTGTTCGCACTTTCGGTAATCTTGGACCAGCTGTGATAGTATAATACGGAATTTTTAAGTCCGTAGCTCTGTGAAAGCACAAGTCCGCCGTCAATGCGGGCAAAGCCCTGAATTTCGTCCGTTATAGAATAAATAGCCTGTATTTTGGGCACCTTTTTGTCAACGTTAATATCGTTATCCAGTGCGATAAGCCCGTAATCGGTAGACGTCGAGATTTGGTATTCGTAAACGAACGCGGTATTTTTATCGCCGTTTTTGGTTGTGATGTGGTGTCTTTCGGCGGTGGGGTAGTTGCCGTCGCGGTAAAATTCGCCTACGTAAAATCTGTCGCTTGCATAGGTGGAATTCGTCCAGTCGCCGTCGGCGTTGTAGAAGTAGCAGAACGAAGCGTTGCAGTTTGCGGCAAAGGAAGCGGTGAACTTAATTTCGCCGTTGCTTTCAGCGGCTTTAATAAGGTCATAAGCGATATTGTCGTCGGCTTTCTTTTCACCCCTTGCAACGTAAACGGTGTCGTCCGAAACAACCCAAAGGGTATAGCCGTTGGTGGCAATTCCGCCGCAGTGCCCTTTGTAGATGCTTCCGTCGGTATTTCTCAAAGTAACGTATCCGACGTAGCCCGTTTCCTCGCCCGTAACGTAAATGCGGGAGGGCGCGTTTTTAAAGTACGCGCTTATAAAGAAATACTGCTGCTCGGCGTATCTTTCCTTGCCGTCCTCGCCGAGCACGGGTTTGCCCTCGGCGTCCTTTACGGTGTACTTTGCTTTAAGGTTGGCTATGCCCTGCGGACAAGCTCCGTCGGCAAGCCCCGGTATTTTAACTTCCTTGCGGAAATTGTCAAATCCCTCGTAGTCGTTGCCGCCCTTGTAGCTGTCGCCCCAGAACCATATCGTTAAAAATATGCCTAAGGTTATCAGCACGGATAAAACTACCGTCAACGTTATAAACAGTTTCTTATGTTTCATATTTCGCCTTTTTAATAGTGATATATAAGATTTTAACAAATCGCATAAAAAAATGCAAATATTATGGCGCTTTTACCCGCAATATCCAAAAGAATTTTTTATTTGACATTTTTATAGCGATATGGTAAAATATTACCGCATTTGCCCTTTTGGGTAAGTGATAAAAATTACTGTTTTTACGGAGATGAATTAAATGAGCGTTTTATTATGCGATTCTAACTGTGAGCTTTGGTTCACGAGATTGCGCGAATTAAACCTTGATTATATATCGATGCCCTATCTTTACAACGGAGAGGAGTACTCTTACGACCTCGGTGAAAAGACCGATTTTGAAAAGTTTTACAATGCTGTAAGAAGCGGCGTCGTTCCCAAGACGATGGCGTTAAATCCCGAAAATTACAAGGAGATTTTAACGCCTTATTTCAAGGCGGGCAAGGACGTTTTGTATATAAGCTTTTCCCACGCAATGAGCGGAACTTTTCAACAGCTCGACAGCGCTTTAGAGGAGCTTAAAGCCGAGTTCCCCGACAGAAAATGCACGGTGTTCGACACTAAGTCGGTTTGCCTCGGCGCGGGCATACAGGTTGAAGCCGCGGCGGAGCTTAAAAACAAAGGGGCTTCCGACGAGGAAATTTTAGCCTTTTTAAAGGACTTTACAAACAAGGTTGCAATGTATTTCGTCGTCGACGATTTAATGCACTTAAAACGCGGCGGCAGACTTTCCGCAGGCGCGGCGGTCGCGGGCACGCTTTTAAGCTTAAAGCCCATGCTCACGTGCGATTCTAAGGGCGGGCTTGCCGTTACGGAAAAAATTATGGGACGTAAAAAGGCGATAAGAAGACTTGCGGAAAAAGTTGCAACCGAGCTTACGGGCACGGAGTATTCCGTTTACGTCGTGGACGCGGACTGCAAGGAAGACGGCGACGAGCTGGCTTCCGCTATAACCGCGCGCCGTCCCGAGGCTAAGATAGTAAGACAGACGGTGGGACCCGTTATAGGCTCGCACTGCGGACCGGGAACGCTCGGCGTAATTTTCATTGCGGACAAGCGCCCCATAGCTTTGGAGGATTAACGTGATAGAAGTAAAACAAATTTCTTCCAAAAATGATAAAAAGAAATTTTTTAAATTCGTTATAGATTTATATAAGGGCAACAAGTGCGCCTCGCCCAACCTTTACGCGGACGAATTCGCGGAGTTCGACCCCGCCGTAAACGACGCCTTCCGCTTTTGCGAGTGCAAAATGTTTCTGGCGTACAAGGACGGAAAAATCGCTGGGCGCGTTGCGGGCATATGGCATAAGGGCGTAAACGAAAAATTCGGATATAAACAGCTCCGCTTTACGCGCTTTGACGTTATCGACGATTTCGAGGTAACAAAGGCGCTCTTTGCCGAGCTTATAAAGTGGGCGAAAGAGATAGGTATGGAAGAAATTATCGGACCTATGAGCTTTTCCGATTTGAACGAAGAGGGAATGCTTATCGACGGTTTCGATAAGTACTGTATGTATATAGAAATGTATAACGCCCCTTACTACGTCGAGCATATGCAAAAGCTCGGCGCGTACAAGGTAGTGGACTGGAATTGCTACCGCATACCCGTGCCCGAAAAGCACGACGAAAGGCTTGAACGGCTCAGTCAGAAGATAATGGAGAGGAACGGTTACGAGCTTTTGGACGTTGCCTACCTCTTAAAGCACGATAAAAAGAAGCTGACCGGTTACATAATGCAGTGTATGGACGTTTTGGACGAAGCATTCGAGGATTTGTACGGCACAAGCCCTTTAAACGAAAAGCAGAAACAGCGTGAAATAGATACCATCTATCAGGTGCTCATTCCCGAATTTGCGGGCGTAATTTTAAAGGACGACAAGGTAATTGCCTACGGATTTATGATGCCTTCTATGACCAAGGTACTGCAAAAGTCGAAGGGCAGTATTATTCCCCGCGGCATTTTTGCATATATCAACGCGATGAAGCACGTGGAAATTGCCGATATGATGAGCATAGGCGTTGCAAAGGAACACGCAAACCGCGGCGCGGTAGCTCTTATTATGAATTCCTGCCTGAAAGGGCTTATTAAAAATAACGTAAAATTCCTTGAAACGGGTCCCGAGCTCGAATCAAACAACAACGTTCAGAACCTTTGGAAAAACTATAATCCCGAGCTTGTCAAAAAGCGCAGATGCTGGGGAATTAAAGTGAACGGAGAAAGCAATGATTGAAGTTAAGCAGATTTGGGCTAAAAAGGATAAAAAGAAATTTTTTAAGTTTCTTCACGACTTGTACAAAGGAAACCCTTATATAGTTCCAAACCTCTACACGGACGAGTTTGCAGAATTCGACCCCGAAAAGAACGACGCGTTCCGTTTCTGCGAATGTAAAATGTTTTTGGCTTACAAGGACGGCAAAATCGCGGGAAGGATTGCGGGCATCTGGCACAAGGGCGCAAACGAGAAATTCGGATATAAACAGCTCCGTTTCACGCGCTTTGACGTTATAGACGATTTCGAGGTAACGAAAGCACTCTTTGCCGAGCTTTTCAAGTGGGCTAAAGAGATAGGTATGGAAGAAATTATCGGGCCTATGAGCTTTTCCGATTTGAATGAAGAGGGAATGTTGATTGACGGCTTCGATAAGGACAGCACGTATATTGAAATTTACAACCACCCTTATTACGTGGAGCATATGGAAAAGCTGGGCGCGTATAAGGTAGTCGACTGGAACTGCCTGCGCATACCCGTTCCTGAGGAGGACGAAAAGCTTTCGCGCCTTGCGGATATTATCGCACAGCGCAACGGCTATACCGTACTCAACGTAAAATACCTTTTAAAGCATAACAAGAAAAAGCTCAGCGAGTATATAATGCAGTGTCTTGACGTTTTGGACGAGGCGTATGCGCCTTTATACGGTACAAGCCCTATTAACGACAAGCAGAAGCGCCGCGAGATGAACACCATATATCAGATACTTATCCCCGAGCTTGCCGCCGTCATTTTGAAGGACGACAAGGTTATAGCGTACGGATTTATGATGCCGTCTATCAACGAGGTTTTGCGCAAGGGCAAGGGAAGCGTGTTCCCCCGCGGAATTATCCCCTATATCAAGGCTATGCGCCACGTCGAGGTTGCCGATATGATGAGTATAGGCATAACCAAGGAGCACAACAACAGGGGCGCCGTCGCAATGATTTTAAACGAGTGTATAAAGGGACTCAACAAGTTGGGCGTAAAATATCTTGAAACGGGACCTATGCTCGAACATAATACGCACATAAACAACCTTTGGAAAAACTATAATCCCGAGCTTGTCAAAAGGCGCCGTTGCTGGGGACTTAAAGTCGCCGACTACGACCCCGAAAAATTACAATAAATTAACGCACTCCGTTCAAGGGGTGCGTTTTTTATGTGAATAAACCTTTTAATATTAGTCCGAAAATAAAGGTGGCGAGTGCGCCTATAAACGCTAAAAATATTTTAAAGCTAACGTCGCGCTGCTTCTGCTTTGCCGTGCGCTTATAGGCAAAGCCGCTCTCTTTTAAATTTATTACGTACATCTTTTCGCCCTTTCTTTCGGAAAGGATTAAGTCGAAATATCCGTCGCACTTCAAAGCGTTAAGTATGTCGTCGAGCGACTGCGCGTTAATTTTATGCCTTGCGGGAAGAATGGACATTATATCCGCGGAAGAAACCAGACAGCCGTCCGTTCCGTCGCAAAGACTGTAAACGGCAGCCATAACCATATTCTCTTTTCTATCCAACATACCAAAGTATCGTGAATATCAAAGATATTATAAAGCTTCCCGCCGCGCCGCCCGCAAATGCCGCCCAGAACGGAGTTTTTTTAATTTCTTCCACGGCTTTTTCCGGTTCTTCCGCAGGGGGAGGAGGGGTTTCTTCCACGTAGCTTTTCAAAGGCGCAATGCAGTACATATTTCCGCTTGAATACTTCACGTCGATATATCCGCCGTCGCACAGCGCTTTTAAAGTTTGCTTAATATCGCCGTCCGCATTTTCGGGCAAAGCTTCTTTTAACTCCTCCTCGGAAAATACGACGTAGCGCCCCGCCGAAGCAAGCGAATTTATTTTATCCAATACCGCAACGCATATTCTGTCCATTACAAATAATAATGTACTTTTTCGCCTTTTTTATACCAAAGAATAGACAAGCCCGCCTATAAACAGCGCCGCGGAAAGCGCAAGTACTACATAAGCCGCTATTTTAACGTAGAGTAACCCCGCCACTGCGTTTTTCTTTTTCTGCGCCGAGGTAAACGAAAGGGCGGCAATCGCGCAAAGTATGCTTGCGATAAGCGCGTAGAGTCCCGCGGGACTGAACGCCAGCCCGAACAAAACCGCACCCGCCGCGCACAGGGCTATTGCAAGATAAAAATATATTTTAGTCGGTTTTTTATCCATCAGTCCTTCCTCAACTCGGCGTGTCCGTCGGGGTTGACGAGCACCGTTTTATAGTCGGTGTAAATTACGAAGCCCGCGTTGGATTTGGGCGGTTTTTTAACAAATTTCCTCTGCGTATAGTCTACGGGAATTTTGCTTCCCCCGCGTCCGTCGGAGTAGTACGCGCAAATTTCCGCCGCCGCCAAAAGTACGCCGTCGGGCAAAGTCTTTCCGCCCGTAATCACCGCGACGTGGGAGGAGTGGTAGCCCTGCGTATGCAGCCATAAATCGGACGCGGAAATGCTCTTTAACAGCCTGTCGTTCTGTACGTTGTTTCTGCCCGCGTATATGGTAAAGCCGTCCTTTTCATAGGTGCGGAAGGGCAACGCCGCGTCAATTTTTTTCTTCTTTTCCTGTTCTTTTATAATTCCGTCGGCTTTCAATTCTTCTTTTATTTCTTCAAAGTCGCAAAGATTTTCGGCGGCGTTCACGTGGGATATAATACTCTTTAAATAGTCAAGTCTCGTAACCGTTTCGCCGCGCTGTTCGTTCACCGTCGCGGCCGTTCTTTTAAGCTTTGCGTAGCGCTTAAAATACCTCTGCGCGTTGTCGGCGGGGGAAAGGCTTTTGTCAAGCTCTATTTTGATTTTTCCGCAGTTTTCGTCGTAATAGTTCACCGCCTCGAAGCTATCGTCGCCCCGCTTTACCGCGTAAATATTTGCGGTGATAAGCTCGCCTTTAAGCCTTACGTTTTCCATATCGCGGCAGTCGAAAAGCTTTTGCTCGATAGTCGCAAGCCGCTTTTCAACCTTCTTTACGACGGACGAAAGCATTGATAACAGCTTTCTCTTTTCGTCATCGAAGCTTTGTCTCGAACACTCCGCGGCGTAGTACGCAGTCTGCGCCTTCAAAACGCTCTCGAACCTTTTTGCCGAGGTAGAGGCGGAGCGCACTTTAAAGTCGGTTTCAACTCCGTCGCGGTACGTTACGCACGGCGCGTAAACCTCGCCCGAAAGATAGCTTACGATTTTCTTTGCCGTAACGTTTTCGCCGTAGGTTTCCACTATATCGAGGGCGGTGGAGTAGCTCACTCCGCGCACCTTCGAAGATATTATTTTTGCTATATCGCCGCCCGCGCAAAGCGCTTCGTTTATACCCTTTAAATCGTCGGGTGCAATTTTATCCTGCGCTTCGGGAAGGGTATATTTAACCCCCGTAAACAGCACGCGTTTGGTGCTTTCGCCTATCGCCGTGGTTTTGAGTGCGCCCACTATAACTCCGTCCTGCACTAACACGCAGTTGGAGTATTTGCCCATAATTTCGCAGTAAAGGCGCATTTTCGTCAGCTCGAATTCGGAAGTGCAGTCCAAATCGATATAAATTACCCTTTCGCCCTCAATCTGCTTAATTGAAGTTATCCGTGCATTTTGCAGGTGCTTTCGAAGAAGCATACAAAAGCCGGGGGCAACCTTGGGTGAGATAACTTCGCCCTCCGCAAGATTTATACGGCAGGATTTTGCGGATAAACATATTTCCAGTTTAACCGAACGGTTTTCGGTGTATATAATAAGAGTAACGAGGTCTTTGAGCGGCTGTGCTATCTTGGATATTTTACCGCCGACGAGAACGGTTGCAAGTTCGTCTGCTATATATTTTAAGGTAAAAGCGTCCTGCGGCACAGCGGTAACCCTCCAAAGCAAAAAATTTTTTAAACATTATACCTCAAAAAATTCAAAAAGTAAATTAAAACGCTTTTCAAAATTATCGCGTTGTGGTAGAATATGTTTTACGAAAAAAAATAATATTTACAAATTTTAGGAGTAAAAAATGAAATACACACAGTCAGTCGGAGAAAAGAGCACGGTTAAACTTACAATCGACTTTTCGGAAGAGGAATGGAAAGACGCCGTATCCAAGGCGTACGTAAAGACGCGCGGCAAGTACGCGGTGCCCGGTTTCAGAAAGGGCAAGGCGCCCAAGTCCGTGCTTGAAAATTACTACGGCAAGGCAGTGTTTTACGAAGAGGCGTTCAACCAGCTCTATTCAACCCATTACTTTTCGATACTCGACAAGGAAAAGGCAAACTTCACGGCAGTGGGCGAGCCCGAGCTTTCGGTAGACAGAATAGAGGACGGCAAGGGAGTAACCCTTTCCGCAGTCGTTCCCGTTAAACCCGACGTACAAATCGAAGCGTATAAAGGTTTAAAAATCAAAAAGTATGAGTATAATGTAACCGACGCCGACGTGGACGCGGACGTTAAAAAGCTTTTGGAGCGCAAGGCTACGGACGTCGAAGTAACGGACAGAGCGTGTAGAAACGGCGACACGGTAAATATCGACTTCTCCGGTTCAGTTGACGGTGAAAAATTCCCCGGCGGCACGGCGGACGGCTACGACCTCGTTTTAGGCAGCGGCAGCTTTATTCCCGGCTTTGAAAGTCAGGTAGAGGGAATGAAGATAGGCGAAAACAGAAATATAAACGTGAAATTCCCCGACGATTATCAGGCTGAAAATTTAAGGGGCAAGGACGCTGTTTTCGCAATCAAACTCAATAAGATAACCGCAAAAAAACTTCCCGAGCTCACCGACGCGTACGTTAAGGAAAACGCAGGCGTGGAGACGGTTGAAGAATACAAAAAGAAAGCTTATGAAAAGCTTGAAAGACAGGCTAAAAACCGTTCACGCGACGAAACGGAAAACAGCATAATGGAAGAGATATGCAAGCACGCTAAAGCTGAAATTCCCGAAGCTATGATTGAAACGGAAATCGACAGGCTTGTACAAGACTTTTCCTACCGTCTTATGTATCAGGGAATTAAGCTTGACGACTATCTCAAATATACCGGCCAGTCGTTAAAGGAATTCCGCGCACAGTTCACCTCGCAGGCACAGCCCCGCGTAATGACTCAGCTTGTAATTGATAAAATCGTGCGCGAGGAGAAAATTACCGCAACCGATAAGGAAATCGACGAAAAAATTGCAGAGCAGGCGGCTTCTGTTGAAAAGAGTGCGGAAGAGTACAAAAAGACTATGGACCCCAGAC
>JAIDRY010000027.1 GCA_029061465.1 Clostridia bacterium | reverse complement strand
CCATCTGCCTGCGGGGGTTTTGGACATAATGAACGAGTCGAAGGGGGGGCGGCGGCCGTCGGGCGGTTTCTCGCGGAGAGGAGCCGTCTGAGGGGTAGCGATATATCCCGGTCCTATACCGTTGCACTGTATGTTGTATTCGCCGTACTCCGAGCATATGTTGCGGGTAAGCATTTTAAGTCCGCCCTTTGCCGCAGCGTACGCGGAAACGGTTTCGCGGCCGAGCTCCGACATCATCGAGCAAATGTTGATAATCTTGCCGTGGCCCTTCTTAATCATAGAAGGTATTACGGCTTTCGATACGATGAACGGTCCGTTCAAATCGATATCGATAACCTGTCTGAACTGCGCCGCAGTCATTTCGGTCATGGGTATGCGCTTGATAATGCCCGCGTTGTTTACGAGAATGTCGATAACGCCTACTTCTTTTTCAATCGTCTGTACAAGCTTGTTTACTCCGTCTTCGTCGGTAACGTCGCAAACGTAGCCGTGGGCTTTTACGCCCTCTTTTTTGTAAGCGGCAATGCCCTTGTCGACAAGCTCCTGATTGATATCGTTGAACACGATAGTTGCGCCCGCTTTTGCAAAGCCCATTGCGATTGCAAAACCTATTCCGTACGAAGCGCCCGTAACAAGTGCGATTTTGCCGTCAAGTCTAAAATCCTTCATTTCCATAAAAATAAATCTCCCTTATTTTGATTTGAATTATTATCATTATAACACGTTTTTTATTCGTTGTACAGATAGTTTTTAAAAATTTTAAGTTCAATTCCGAAAAATATATTGTTAATAATAGTTTAACGTGGTATAATTAAAGCGTATTATATTTAAGGTATGAATATGGATAACTTGACTCAAATCTGTGAAAAGCTTATTGCTTACGCAAAGGAAAATCTGGGGCTTGACGAATGCGACGTTCAATACAAGAAAAACCGCCTTTTGGAAATTTACGAAAGCGGACTTGAAGGCGCCGAGCTTGACGACGCGGTATACGGCGAGCTTTCGCTTTTACCCTCCGAAGTGGATAAAAAATTTGCTGCTGTATTAAAGGCAGAGGGAAGCGCCGCCGCTACCGAATGGCTGTATAATTATTGCGTAAAAAACAATTACGTAAAAAAAGCGGTGCTGGACAAAAACCCGAGATTTGAAGCGTGCGGATTGATAGTTACTATCAATAAGGCAAAGCCCGAATTCCGCGACCCCAAAAAGGCGGTGGCGGGCAACGCCGTATCCAGCGGTTTTGCAAAGTGCGTAATATGCCGCGAGAATGAGGGCTTTGGTTTAAGGAACAAGAGAAATCTCCGCACGGTAAGCTTAAAGCTTAACGGGCACGACTGGTTCTGGCAGTTCTCTCCGTACGGATATTTTTATCAGCACGGAATTGCCGTAAACTGCGAACATACACCCATGCATATAGACAGGGAAACGCTCGATAATCTCATAGACTTTTCGGATAAATTTCCTCACTATTTCGTGGGGTGCAACGCGCCCCTTCCCGGTATCGGCGGAAGCGTTCTTGCGCACGACCACTATCAGGGCGGCGGCGAGGTTTTACCCCTGCACAAAGCGCCTATAAAAATTGCGGTAAAGGATAAAAAGCTTCCCTACGTGCGCGTGGGAATACTCGACTGGCCGGGCACGGTTATACGCGTTTCAAGCGACAAGCGCAACGAGGTGGTCGAAGTTTCAGACCGTATCCGTACGGCGTGGGTAGGCTATGAAAATAAAAAACTCGGAATAATCCCCGAGGACGAAAACGGCGTGCATAACGCTATTAGCCCCACCGTCATAAAAACTGCGGGCGGGTACGAAATGAATATAATCCTGCGCAGCAATATAGCAAGCGAGAAGTACCCAGACGGAGTATTCCACGCCCACCCCGAATTCCATATGATTAAGAAAGAGAGTATTGGGCTTATCGAGGCGCAGGGGCTTTTCATTCTCCCCGGAAGATTGGAAGAAGAGCTTGCTCACGTTGAAAAGTGTATCGAAGAAAAACAGCCTTTGCCTGCGGAATATTCCCAGTTTAAGCTCGTTTACGACGAGACTTCAAAGCTTTATAAGAGCGGTAAATTCGAAAACGTACACGCCGCAATGCAAGAGGAGCTGGGCAGTATCTGTTACAGAATTTTGGAGAATACGGCGGTATTCAAAGACGATGCGGACTTAATTAAATTTTTGCAATCGGCAGGGTTTGACTGTGAAAAATAATTATACTTACGAAGTCAGCGCGGCAGGCAGAATAAACATTATAGGCGAGCATATCGACTATTGCGGCGGCAAGGTTCTACCCGCGGCGCTGTCGCTTAAAAACAGGGTATACGTGCGCCCCAACGGCACTGATAAGATAAACCTTAAATGGACGACGTTGCCCGATGAGGTAACGCTTGATATAAACAATCTCGAAAGCTATAAAGACCTTAAATACGGCAACTATCAGGCGGGCGCGGCGCTAATGTGGAAGCGCGCGGGGCATAAGGTAATAGGCTGCGATATGCTGCACGACTGCACCGTTCCTTTTGGAAGCGGACTTTCCTCGTCCGCGGCGATAGAGGTTTCCACGATAGCCGCACTTGCGACGGTTGCGGGCGAACCTTTTGATAAAATGGAAGTTGCGCTTCTTGCGCAGAGTGCTGAGCGTGAATTTGCAGGAGTGAACTGCGGAATAATGGACCAGTACGCTTCGGCAAACGGCAGGAAAAACCACGCAATGCTTCTGGACTGCAAAGAGGTTTGCCATACGTTTATTCCCGTGGAGCTTGGCGAATACGCGTTAGTTATAATCAACTGCAACAAGCCGCACAACCTTGCGGAGAGCAAGTATAACGAGCGGCGCGCGGAGACGGAAGCGGCGCTTGAAATTCTGAAAAAGGTGCGTAGTATTTCCTGCCTTGCCGATTTAAGCGCGGAAGAGTTTTATAAGAATATGCATCTTTTGGACGGCAAAGTCAAAGACAGGGCGCGGCACGTAGTTGAAGAATGCCGCCGCGTGGACCTCGCCGTAAAGGCAATGCAAACGGGTGATATCAAGGGACTTGGAAAGCTTTTGAACGAGTCGCACGCGTCCCTCCGCGATTTGTACGAGGTTACGGGCAAGGAATTAGACGCGCTTGCGGAAGCGGCTCAAAGGCACCCTGCCTGCGCGGGTTCGAGAATGACGGGCGCGGGCTTCGGTGGGTGCACGGTGTCGTTAGTGAAGAAAAGCGGGCTTGACGATTTCAAGCAAAAGGTCGCAGCCCAATATAAACAAAAGACGGGCTACGACTGCAAAATTTATGACGCTGAAATAGCGGACGGAATAACTGTAAAAAAACTTTAAGGGGTATATATATGAAAATTCTTGTAACCGGAGGCGCGGGCTATATCGGCTCGCATACGTGCGTCGAGCTTTTGGAAAAGGGCTACGAAGTGGTTGTTATAGACAACTTCGACAATTCATCTCCCAAGAGTATCGAAAGGGTTAAAAAGATTACGGGGAAGCCCGTAACGTTATACGAAGGCGATGTGCGCGACGGTGCGTTATTAGACAAGATTTTTACACAGCATAAGATAGACTGGGTGATACACTTCGCAGGACTTAAAGCCGTTGGCGAAAGCTGCGCAAAACCCATTGAATATTACAACAACAATCTTTACGGCACGCTCGTTCTGACCGACCATATGAGAAAACACGGCTGTAAAAAAATAGTGTTCTCGTCGTCCGCGACCGTTTACGGCGACCCCGAAGTTCTGCCTTTGACCGAAAAGTGCAAGACGGGCGGAACGACCAATCCATACGGCACGAGCAAGTATTTTCAGGAAATTATGCTTGAAGATATTTACAAATCCGACAACGAATGGACGGTCGTGTTGCTTAGATATTTCAATCCCGTCGGCGCACACGAGAGCGGACTTATCGGCGAGGACCCGCAGGGTATTCCCAACAACCTCACGCCCTTTATTGCAAAGGTTGCGATAGGCGCTTTGCCAGAGGTCGGCGTATTCGGCAACGACTATCCCACGCCTGACGGAACGGGCGTAAGGGACTATATCCACGTGGTGGATTTAGCGAAGGGGCACGTTGCCGCTCTGGATAAAATAAAGAACGCGGGCGTCTATACCTATAACCTGGGCACAGGCGTCGGCTATTCGGTGCTCGACGTCATTAAAGCGTTTAACAAGGCTTGCGGAAGGGAGCTTCCCTATTCTATCAAACCCCGCCGCGCCGGTGATATTGCGGCTTGTTATGCTGATGCGAGCAAGGCTAAAAAGGAGCTGGGCTGGGAGGCAAAGCTCGGTATAGACGAAATGTGCGCTTCGCTTTGGAAGTGGCAGCAGATGAACCCCAAGGGTTATAACGGTTAGAAAGTAAAAAGGCGGTCATAAGGCCGCCTTAATTTAAAGAGAGGACAAACTATGAACTATACCGAATGCGGCTCGTATAACGGAAATACCGCCAAGCTGTTCGTATTAAAGAGCGGAATTTTGGAGGTGGGTATTCTCGACTTCGGCGCAAGAATACAATTCATAAAAGTCAACGGAATTGATGTTACGCTCGGGCATAAGGACGCCGCCGCATACGTGAACAGCGGCTCGTATTCGGGCGGCACGGTAGGGCGTGTCGGTAACAGAATAAAGAGGGGGAAGTTTACACTCAACGGTAAAGAGTACAGTGTTTCCTGCAACGAGGGAAAAAACCATCTGCACGGCGGAGATGAGGGCTTCGATAAAAAGTTTTTCAAGGTGGAAGAATACCTTGAAAACCGCATAGTACTTTCATATCTTTCCCCCGACGGCGAGGAGGGTTATCCCGCAAATCTTAAACTCACCGTAACCTATACTTTGGCGGATAACGCGGTTGACGTGAAGTTTGAAGCGGTCAGCGATAACGACACGCTGTTTGCACCTACCAACCACGTTTACTTTAATTTCGACGGTGAGGACGGAAAGGATTGCCTCGGCAACATATTGCAAATAAATGCGGACAAATATTCCGTAGTAGACGGCGAGCTTATTCCAGTCGGCGAAGCGGAAGTTAATAACACGCCTTTAGATTTCAATACGGCTAAAAAGATAGGGCGCGATTTCGCCGCACCCGAGCTTGAAGCAACCAACGGTTACGACCACAATTATTTCCTGACGGGTGAACGTGCGGCGCACGCGGAAAGCGCAAAGACGGGCATATATATGGACTTATTCACGAACCTTCCGTGTATGCAGTTTTATTCGGGCGGCGCGTTGAAACCGTTTGAAGGGCGTACGAGAAGTTACAGACAATGGTCCGGTTTTTGCCTCGAACCGCAGTTTTGCCCCAACGCAATTAACGGCGAAAACGTAGCAAAGCCTATACTTTTAAAGGGCGAAAAAGCGGGCTATTACATAAGGTACGCTTTCGGTGTAAAATAATCGGCGTAAATTAGAAAAAGTGTTATTATGTACGGTATTTACGGAGATATAATCAGCGCGGCGGAGAGGGCGCTCGATTGTTATGAAGAAACCAAAGAGCTTTTGGAATATCCCGAAGTACAGGCGGACAAGGCTTATTATCTGTCCGTCTTATCGAAGTACAACAATCTCAAATTTTTAAAGGACAAGCTTTCCGCGCTCATATCCGCGCTCGATGAGGAAAGGGAACTTATGTCTATGCTTTCCGAGGCGAACTCGGACGGGGAACGCACGGCAATATATGAGGAAATTTCTTCTTTGAAAAGAATTGCCTCGGGAATATCCGCCGAACTTTCCGACGCGGTCGGCTGTAAACATATAAACGAACGCGTTTATTGCAGGTTTAAATTGGGCGAAGTTTCTTCCAAATTCGGCACGGCTTTGTTCCAGCTTATAAAGTCCGACTTATTATCCCGCGGCGCTAAAACAGAGCAGGAAAAGGTAGTAGCCGCAAAGGGCGGGTACGTGCGCGAAATTTCTTTCATTGCGGATGGCGAGGACGTAACGACGCGCCTTGCTCCGCTTACGGGCGCTCACAAGGTATATATAGTGCAGGCTAAGAGCGAAGAACTATGCTTTGCGATAACCCCCGCGGCACGGCTTGAAAATATATCCGAAAGCGATTTGAAGATAGACGTTTTTCACTCCCACGGTGCGGGCGGGCAGAACATAAACAAGGTTGAAACCGCGGTGCGCGTAACCCACCTGCCGACGGGGCTCAGCGTCGTCTGTCAGGACGAGCGGTCGCAGCTAAAAAATAAAAAACGCGCTTTGGAAAATATAGAAAAGCGGCTGAAAGATATAAGCGGGCAAACCGAGAAAAACCGCATTGAAGCGGATATATGCGCGCAGTATTCCAAAAAAAATACGCCTATATCATTCGACGCGGCAAATAATACTTTTACGGATACGCGGCTTAAAGCGTTTTCAAAAATTCCGTTCCCGCTCAGCTCCGAACAGTTCACATCATATATCAACGGACTTATAGCATTATGACGTACAGTATCAAGGCAGATACAAAAAAGATAGCTTTATCTTCAAGCCGAAAAGTCTACAAGACGGAGGGCTTTATTTTGCTTACGCGCAGAATACTTGCGGTAGACGCGTTTATATCGCGCGTTGCTGAAAGCATATTCGGCGAAAATATCACGCTTCCCGACGGCGGCTGTACGGCGCAGACGGACGACGGACTTTATACTCTTTTCTTCTGCCGCAGGGCAGGGGATAAAAGGCTGTCGGGCGGAGATATTATATTCTATAAATTTTTAAGCGCAAACGCCGCGGAGGGCGGAACGGATAGACGGCTTAAAGAATATATTTCCTCAAACGAAAATATTACCCTTACCTTGCGCGAAACGGACGACTCTGCTTCGGAAGAGGATTTGACGAGGCTGTATCTCGTGTCCGGCTCGGACGGAATAGTCAACTTTCCGTACCTGAATGAAACGCAGAGAAAAATAGTTGAAACCGAGGACGCGAATATGCTCGTGCAGGGCGTTGCGGGAAGCGGCAAAACTAACGTGTGCGTGGAAAAAATAGTTTACTGCGCCGCACGCAATTATCGAGGTGCCGTGCTTTATACCACCTTTTCGCGCGGGCTGTTAACCGAAACGCGCAATCGCGTGGAACTGTTCACAAAAAATATAGACGGCTTTATTTCCGCGTACGAAAGCGGACAAGTAACCTTCCTCGATAACGACCACAAAAGGGCAGTTGAAAATAAGCTCGGCATTTTGTTTTCCGTCGACGAGGACGGCGAGATTATTTCCGCATTGAAGCGCATATCAGCGTTTTTAAAGGAGAAAGTTGAATACCGCTTGATAGAGGATATCTATGCGGAAACGTTTACTCAAAAGCGCGTTGCGGGCGAAAGCGTATTTTTGAACGAGTACCTGGGCGCGGGCAGAAATTACCGCCTTTCGGGTGCGATTGAAAAGATAAAGCACATTGCGCCGGAGATAATTTATAAAGAAATCTACGGAATGATTTTCGGTAAGTACGAGCTGGATTCGCCGCGCGATATGATGGGACGCGAGGAGTACGCCGAAGAACGCCGCGACAGCTTTAACCGCCGAGAGTGCGATGTTATATATTCGGTCGCAACCGACTACGCCGAGTTTTTAAGTAAGCGCGGCTACACGGACAACAACCTTATGAGCCGTGAAATTTTAAGTAAGGTTTCCGCGCCCAAATATTCGGTCGGAGTTATCGACGAAGCGCAGGACTTTACGCAGGTAAATCTGTGCCTTATGAAAAAGCTGTGCAGAAAGCTGTTCTGCGTGGGCGACGCGCTTCAAATGATAAACCCGTCGTATTTCAACTTCGGCTATTTAAAGCGCATTATGTACGGCGATATTACGGGCGTGAACGAGCTGAGGCACAATTACCGCAGTACCCAGACGATTGAAAAGATTGCCGAAAAGCTAGGCGAAATGAATATGCAAAGGTTCGGCACGCACAGCTTCGTTTTAAAGGGGCAAAGCGTTCCGTCGCCTCTGCCGTCAGCGGCGGTGCTCGTGAAGGATAAAAACTTCGTTTACTCACTCGGCGAAAAGAGGTTTGAAAACGTAACCGTAGTCGTTGCCTCGCAGCAAAAAAAAGAAAAGCTCAAAAAGGTTTTGGGCAAGATTGAAATTCTTACCGTAGCCGAAGCGAAGGGCTTGGAGCGAAACACCGTAATACTTGCGGACGTACTAAGCGACAACGCCGATAAATGGCGCTATCTTCACGATATGTCTTTAAACAGAAAGACCGCCGACGAAAACTCCGTTTTCAGATATTACTTCAATTTATTCTACGTGGGAATATCCCGCGCAAGGCAGTATCTGTTCGTTGCCGAGTCGGACTGTCCGCAATCGTTCAACCAGCTTTTTAACGAGTGTTTCGAGCGCAGGGATAAGGACGGCGCGCTCAGCTTTTTAAAGGATATAGCGGGCAGTCTGGAAATAGACGACGACGAGTTTATCGAGCGCATTGAAAAGTTCTGCGCGCTCGAACAGTACGAAAATGCGCGTAGCACGGCGGACAGACTTTCGTCCGACGAGCTGAGAAAAAAACAACTTGTATATATATCCGTCCACGAAAAATATCTGCGCTTTGGAAACTTCCGCGAAGCGGGCGTGGAATACTGGCGGCAGGGTATGGACGCGGAGGCGCGTGAAATGTTCACCCGCTCGGGCGACGAAAAACTGTTTCCCTTAATGGACGCGTGCTTAAAGGGCGGCGGAGTGTTAGACCCCGACATAGTGCGGTTTTATCCGCTTGTTGAAGATAACGACGTAGCAAAGAAAATAATACTTGACACGCTGGATAAAGACAGCGGTGAAATAGCGGCGGGCTTTAAAGCCGCAAACGCAAATTTAAAGAGGAAAAGACAATGAGCGAAAATTCTATCAAAGAGCTTATAGACAGTTTCATAGCGTACCGCAATCTTATCGCGCCCTTGCAGGAAAGTCTGCACTCCGTGAGCAAGACTTACGAGGAGATAAGGGTGGATTTGGACAACCTTTCAAAGAGCTTTTCGGGTAACGCCGCAAACCAGCTTGAAAAGGTGCACGCCACGATAAACGCGCAGGCGAAAAGCGGGCAGGAGCTGGGAAGAAGAATAGAGGAGTATGCGGCTTCGGGCGAGAAATACGCACAGGCGGTAAACGATATGTCCGCACGCTTTTCGGAAGTAGTGAACAGAATAGACTCGTTAAGCGAAATAGAAAAGCTTGCTCAAAGTCAGCTTGCCCGCATCGACTCTCTTATTGCGGAAAAGCGTTCTTCATATAATCTGAAAGAGTTGCAAAAGTCCCTTGACGGTTACAACGTCAACGTTGAAAAGATAAGCGACTTTATCAATAAAGACGTTGCTTCCGTATTAAAGCAGAACGCGGAAAAAATAGAAGCTATCCGAAAGGAAAACGAAGAACTCTCCGCGGCGGTTGCCGAGCAGGGCAAGGATATAGCGGCTTTAATTTCCGCGTTTTCCGAAACCTCGGCGCTTCTGAAAAAAGTAGTAGAAGGCAGCTCCGTAAACGAAGAATATCTGTTCGATGCGTTCGATAAGTGGGCGGCGGACAGAAAGGTTAAGACAAAGAAAAAATAATATTTAAGACTATGGCGCAATCGTTTGAAGAAAGTCTGTTAGAGACAATTATAAAAGACGATATTAAAGAGTTTAATTCTTTAATGGAAAAAGCCCGGTGCGGTACATACCGTCTGGGCAGATTTCCCGTGCCGTCGCTTTTATATCTTTACAATGCGCGTAAAATACTTTCCGCATACGAGGAAAAGTTTTTAAGGATTACAAGCTTTGAGCCTCTGCTCGAGCCTGTGGAAGCTTCAAAGAAGTTTGCCAAAAAAGCGGGCAAGTGTTTAAGGCTGTATTTAAGCGAGGTCGTATCCCCGCTTGAAATGCTCTTAATCATGGATAATACAAAGCGTTTAACGCGCGTATATCCTATGACTAAACCGTCGTCGGCGGTCAAGGCTCGGCTTAAATCGATATACTCTATAAGGTATTCTTTAAACGTCGGTTTCGAGGGCGACCAAATTATTATAGACAAGCGCCCTTTAAGCTACCGCGAAAAGAAGAATATATTAAAGCTTTGCCTTTGCTCGTTTTTAGCCGTTACTATTGCCGTCGGCGTTCCCGTTACCACGGTTGCGCTTATGCCTGTCGAGGGCGAGGTTACAAGGCTCAGTCAGATAGACTTTAATTCGGATAAGGAATACACGCTTAAACGCGATTTAACTCTTCCCGAAAATTATTCCGTGGAAAAAGTAAACTGCACTATCAAAGGCGAAGGCAACAAAATTATTTTAAGTAAGGGCGCATCTCTCGGCGAGTTCGGCGGCAAGATAACCGACGTAACGGTAGAAAGCTTTGGCGGCGCCGTGTTCACTTCGGTTTCGGAAAAAGCCGTTATAGAAAACGTTACAATAAACGTAACCGCGGACGTTACTGCGGCGGCGGACACGGCTTTAGTTGCGGTTACCAACTGCGGCACAATTGACGGCGTTACGGTGAACGTGAGCGGAAAGCTAAACGCGCTCGCGCCGTCGACGGAAGGCACCTCGCTCACCTTCGGCGGAATAGTACAAACTAACGCATACGTAAGCGCTAACGCTTACGGAATAATTAAAAACTGCACGGTCAATTATTCGCAGTTTGAGCTTTCCGGCGAGGTCGGCGCGGACGCGTCGTTCGGCGGAATAGCCGGTATCAACAACGGCTCGGTGCAGGATTGCACCGTTACGGGTGAAGTTGTTGCAAACACTTTCGATATAGCGGGAGTGTGTTCCGTCAACAACGGTTTGCTGACAAACAACGTCAACGAAGCCAACCTTTTGCAAACCGCGGAAGATACAGGGTGGAACCCTATGGTCGGCGGAATAGTTTTAAACAATTACAGCACCGTGCAATATTGTAAAAACAGTGGCGCGTTAAGCTCGAAGGGCAATGCCTCGGCTTACGTTGGCGGAATATGCGCTATGTCGTACTCAATACTTTACGGCTGTCTGTCAAGCGGGGATATTAACGCCGAAGCCCAAAACGTCTATGCGGGAGGAATACTCGGTTGCAGCAACTGGGCGCACGACGACTACGATAATATATTTTGTGGTACGGCGAATTATTGCGTTAGCGAAAGTATAATAGACGTAACCGTGGAAAATGATGCGGCTGCGTACGTCGGCGGTATAGTCGGCTTTATGCAGGGCGTGATAGTCCACGACGGCGAATCGGTATTTAATCTCGGCGGCTGCGTAGTTGGCTGTTACTTTATAGGAACGCCCGCAAAAGAGGTTTCGTATTTCGGAAATATAGTCGGGGTATGTAAGGCAATCGTTTACGAAAGCCCGACGTACTTTGCGGGCACCCGCGAATACAATACGTTCAAAGGCAACTATTATCTTGCAAACTCTTCAGGCTCGTTCGGCGCAACGCTTGACGAAGACGGCAATTTCACCGAGGTAGAGGGTAAGGGCGCCGCATCCGCCGCAACGGAGGAAATACAAAACAATGAAACGTACAAATCCATTTTACAAGTTTTTGAAAAGTAAAAATTAACGCAGGCTTTATCGTATTGTACGATAAACAGTAATTTAACGGAGGAAGATGAATATGGAATTATATGATACAGATAGAGTCCGTTTGAGAAATTTCTGTCAACAAGATTTAGATGATATGTATGAATTTTGCAGTCAACCGGAAATTGAAACAGTCGGATGGTGTGCGCATAAAAGTATTGACGAGACAAAAAAAGTTTTGGAACAATGGATACTAAATGAAAACATTTTTGCGGTTGTTTATAAAAATGAGAATAAGGTTATCGGGTACGTTGCGATACACGAAGATTCAGAAGAAGGACGTTCAGACACAAAGGAATTGGGTTTTGCTTTAAACAATAAGTATCGCCGACAAGGAATTATGAGTGAAGTAGTCCATTGTATTTTAGATTACTTATTTTCTAAAGATATTTTATATGTATGGGCTTGCTGCTTTCAAGACAATATTCCTTCTAAAAACTTAATAGAAAAAATCGGATTTGAATTTATGCAGGAAGGTGTATTTTTTTCAGAGAGTTTCAAAAAGGAATTACCCTCATATGAATATAGAATGTGCAAAAGCGATTGGGTAATAAAAAATTAAATTTCAATTTAACGGAGATTATTTTCAATGAATGAACAGGTAAAAAATTATATAGATAAGTACCCTGCGGACATTATTGATTTGTTCATTAAATTAAGACAGTTGATTTTTGATAGTGTTTCTTGTGAGGTTGAAGAATTGTTATGGGCAAAATTGCCAAGCTACTGTGTCGGTCAATTATTTGTAAGATTAATACCTTTTAAAGACCATATAAATATTGAAACGCCAAAAATTGTTTTGCACAAAGAAGAGCTTATAAATTTTAAAATTACACCCAAAGGTATGTTACAAATCTATTTAAATCAGGAAATACCGACTGGGATTTTACAGCATATATTTGTAGAAACTTTTGAATAATAAATTTCAATTTATCGGACTTAACGATACGTATTAAAAAAATCTCTCGGACGTAAACGTTCGAGAGATTTTTATCGGTGCTTGTTTTATGTAAATATAAACATCATCAACCATAGCGAGCCGAGGGCGGTTATAAGCGTGGGGATTGCTACCGTAACGCCGATTTTCAGAAAATCGAGATAGTTAAATTTTACGTCGTGCTTGTTCAAAATGTTGCTCCACATAATTCCCGCAAGCGCGCCTATCGGAGTAAACAGCGCACCGAGGTTAGAGCCTATTATCGTTGCAAACACAGCGGCAATACCTGCCGCGCCGTCTGTCGATTGTATTATAGATGAGAACAGCACGCTCATAGGAATGTTGTTAATTAAATTAGATGCGAGGAAAGAGGTCGTTCCGTATTTCAAAATCGGCAGACTGTCGCCGAAAAGTTGACCTATTGCGGCGGTTACGCCCTGCTCGTTTAGTACCACTATAAGTACGAACATTGACAGCACGAAGGGCACTAACTGATAGGGCGCCCGTTTAATACAGCCTAAAAGCGCCGCAGGCTTTTGCCGCCTAACTATTGCGATTACTCCCGATATTAAAAACAAGCTTCCGACGGCGCAGAGTGATACCAGCCACATTTCAAGGTTGATATACGAGCCTACCGCAAGCAGGATAGTACACGCGGCAAGATGAATTATTCCCACCCAAAGCAAAAGCCTGTCTTTTATTACGACCGTTTCAGCCTCGCCCTCGATAGGCGCGGAAAGCTTTTTTCGAAACAGTAGATACAGCGCAAGAAATGCAACCACGCCCGATAAAACGGTGGGGACTATGCTTATTTTAAGATATCCTAAAAAGTCTATTCCGCAAGCCGTTGCAAGATATATATTCGTGGGGTTGCCGATGATAAGCGCCATACTCCAGGTATTCGCGGCGACGAACTCGGCGGCAAGATAGGGGGTGGGGTTAATTTTCGCGTTTTTTGCAAAGTAGCAGATAAACGGCGTGAACGATAAAATTATTACGTCGTTGGAAGTGAATACCGTCAGCACAGAAACCGTTATGTAAAGATATAAAAATAATTTCGTCTGTCCCGTTCTGGCTTTTTTTAAAGCAACGCCCGCAAGGTATTGGAAGAAACCCAGCTCGTCTAAAAATACGGACAGCACCGTCATCGATAAAAACAGTACCAGTATTTTTACGGGATTTATCGCCGTGTCTGAAATTAAGGCTTTTCCAACCGTTGATAAATCAGCCTGACCGCAGGCAAGCAAAACTATTGCGCCGATAAGCGTAATTATCCAGTACGTATCGACGGAAATTTTACCCATTTTTATTTTCGGGAAAAACAGTATGCTCAGTATCATTGCGATACAGGTTATAATGCAGATGATTATTGAAAGTATCATAATTAATTCTTCCGTGCAGAAAAAATATTATCAAACCGTTTTATATTTGTCAATTAAGCCGCACACGTTTAACGTTTGACTTACGGATTAAATTGAAATATAATTTACTATATGAAAAAATTTTTTGCAGTTCTTTTAATTGCTATAATTGCGTGTTTTGCTTTTGCGGGGTGCGACGATTTTTCAGAGCAGCAGACCCCGCCCGAAAATAATAAAGAGGAGATAACTCAAATGTATCTGACCATAAACGGAAACAAGTTAGAAGTTACCCTTGCCGAAAATTCCGCGGTCGACGCGCTTGTGGAAATTTTAAAACAGGGCGACATAGTTTACTCTGCTGACGATTACGGCGGGTTTGAAAAGGTAGGCGCTTTGGGGCATAATCTTCCGACGAGCAATTCGCAGATAACAACGCAGGCGGGCGACGTCGTTTTATATAACGGCGACCATATAGTTATATTCTACGGCAGTAATTCCTGGTCGTACACTCGGCTCGGGAAAATCGAAGGGCGCTCGGTTGAAGAATTAAGCTCTTTCCTTTGCGCGGGCGAAGGCAGCGTTGAGGTTACAATAAGTTTAAAATAAAAATTGAAACTTTGCTAATGAGGTAGATATGGATATAAAGAAAATTTCAAGTTGGCATTATACGGGGGAAAGAGCGGTATTTCAGGGTAAAAATCTCGACTTTTACGAATGCCTTTTCGACGACGGAGAATCGCCGCTTAAAGAAAGTGAAAATATAAAGCTTACCAAATGCGAGTTCGGCTGGAAATATCCGTTGTGGTATTCAAAGGATATAAGCGTCGATAACTGCCTTTGGAAAGATACCGCGCGTGCGGGCGTATGGTATACGGAAAATATAGTTATTAAAAACACCAGTATTCTTGCGCCTAAAAATTTCCGTAGGTGCAAAAACTTAACCCTTGAAAATATTGAAATATCCAACGCGCTCGAAACGCTGTGGTGGTGCGAGGACGTTACTTTAAAAAATATAAAGGTTGCGGGCAACTACTTCGGAATGAACTGTTCGCGCGTTACCGTGGACAAGCTCGAATTAAACGGTGACTACGGCTTCGACGGTGCTAAGGACTTGGTGATACGCAATTCTACGCTAAACACGAGGGACGCTTTCTGGAACTGCGAAAACGTTACGGTGATAGACTCCACTATCAGCGGAGAGTATTTTGGCTGGAACAGTAAAAATATCACACTTATCAACTGCAAGGTTGAAAGCCTGCAAGGCTTTTGTTATATCGACGGATTGAAGCTTGTAAATTGCAGGCTGCCGAATACGACTCTTTCGTTCGAATACTGCGAGAATATCGACGCGGATATCGTCGGCATTGTTCAAAGCGTTAAAAACCCTATAAGCGGCGTTATTGTTGCGGACAAGATAGAGGAGCTCATACTAGAAGAAGATAAGGTGGATGTCAGCAAAACTAAAATCGTTATCAGGGGAAAGGTATGAAATATAATTTCGACGAAATAATCGACAGAAGAAATACGGGCTCGCTTAAATGGGATATTGAAAATAACGAGCTTCCCATGTGGGTTGCGGATATGGATTTCCGCACTGCGCCCGCAGTAATAGAAGCCGTTATTAAGCGTGCAGAACACGGCGTTTACGGCTATAATATCGTCCCGCAGGAGTGGACGGAGAGTATCGTGGGCTGGTGGAAAAGGCGGCACGATTACGAAATACCGTCCGACAAGCTCATATTCTGTACGGGAATAGTCCCCGCTATTTCTTCAATCGTGCGCAAGCTCACCACCCCGCACGAGAACGTGGTACTGCAAACGCCAGTGTACAATATTTTCTTCAACTCTACCTTAAACAACGGCAGGCGGGTTTTGGAAGCGCCGTTAAAGTACGACGGCGAAAATTACGAAATAGACTGGGACGATTTAGAAGCTAAGCTTGCCGAACCCGAAACCACGCTTATGATACTGTGCAATCCCCATAATCCCGTCGGCAAAATTTGGGATATGGAAACGCTTGCGCGCATAGGCGGACTTTGCAAAAAGCACCATGTTACCGTCGTTTCTGACGAAATTCACTGTGATATAACCGAGCCGGGCAAAGGCTACGTTCCGTTTGCTTCCGCTTCCGAGGAATGTGCGGAGATAAGCGTAACGTGCATTTCCGCAAGCAAAGCGTTTAATCTTGCGGGGCTGCAAAGCGCGGCGGTTTATACCAACAATCAAGCGCTTTTCAACAAGGTAAACCGTGCGCTCAACACCGACGAGGTTGCCGAGCCCAACACCTTTGCCGTTTGCGCAACGGTCGCCGCGTTCAACGATGGCGGGGAATGGCTGGACGAACTGCGCATGTACATTTCCGACAATAAAAAAACCGTACGCGAATTTATAGCGGCTGAGTTTCCTAAAATAAAGGTTATTCACTCGGATGCAACTTACCTTCTTTGGCTTGACTGTAACGCATACGCAAATGAGGAAAACCTTGCGGCAACGATACGCAGAGATACGGGGCTGTATCTTGCGGACGGAGCGGAATACGGCGAAAGCGGAAAAGGCTTCTTGCGCCTTAACGCCGCATGCCCCCGCCAGATATTAAAAGACGGATTGCAAAGACTTAAAAAAGCACTCGCCAAGTTATAGTACAAAAACACTCAAAAAAGCGGCAATTTGTTTATTTTTGACATTTTTATTAATTTTTTTGTATATTTATTGAAGTTTGTGCGCATTTCTTTCACTTTTATGCGCAAATCGGATTTATAAATGAATAATTTGTTATACAC
>JAIDRY010000026.1 GCA_029061465.1 Clostridia bacterium | reverse complement strand
CAAGGCGCGCTTAATCCATTCCAGCTCGTCCCTTTCCTTGACGGGTACGGACGCACACTTGTTTATGCGCTTTATGACCTGCAACAAAATTCTTGACGAGCGGTAATTATCACCCCAGTTTTCAAGCTCGCTTTCGATATCGTCCATAAACCTCGAAATATCGGGCAACGTCTTGAAGTGTTTGAGCCAGTGCTTTACCTCACTGTCGTACCGAAGGTTTGCGTTGTAGAATTTATACAGCTCGTCGTCCTTGCACTCGAAGAAGTTGTTGAGTCCTCCGTCGCGCAGAACCGCCGCTATCGCAATTAAGTTTTCAAGCTTTTTATATGTGAATTTTGAAATCTTCTGATTGAACGTTTCAAGGAACAGCCCCAGATAATTTTTGAGGTGTTTTAATTCCGCCAAAACTATTTCCGCCGAGCATACCACCGCCGCCTTGGTGTCCTCGCCGCACTCGGTAATCTTTACGTCGGAGAAGGGCGAACGGTACACGCCGCCGCACTCCTTAGCCGCCGCCTGCGCGGTCAGAAGCATATTTTCGTATTCGGCAAGCTTTTCCTTTGTCAGCGAATCGTAGAAAGTAGTTTCGATATTTAAAAGGTCGGGCGCGTCCTTGTTCTGAAGATAGTAAACTATTCCCTCGTATACGGAAAGCCCCAGCCTGCGCTTTTTGTGCAGCGCGTCCAAAGGCGCCTTTAACGTGTCGCGCGTTTCGCGTATCTTCGCGCCCGCGGAAGTAAACTTTTCTCCGTCGGCAGAGCCCGAAAGTGAAAGCGTGTTTTCAATATTTTTAATAATTTCCGACTTATCCGTCGTCTTGCCCGAGTGTAGTTCGAGGCAGAATTCGCCCAAGCCCACGTCGCCTAAACGCTTTTTAACTACCTGCAGCGCCGCCTGCTTTTCCGCAACGAACAGCACACGCTTGCCCTTATCCAGAGCGTTTGCGATTATGTTAGTTATCGTCTGGCTCTTGCCCGTGCCGGGAGGGCCGTGCAAAACGAAGGTAGTGCCCTTTGCCGACTCCGCCACCGCGGAATACTGCGCACTGTCGCAGGGCAGGGGCGTCAATACCTCGCACGGGTCGGACAAGTCCTCGGTCTCGCCCGTAAGCTTATTTTTGATGAGCTTGTTCGTATTCGATAAAAGACTTGCAATAAGCGGATTTTGAGCAAAGCGCGAGCCGTTGTTTTTGACGTCCGCCCACATAGCGTATCTTGCAAAGGTGAACTGCGACACGTAGACATCGCCGTATACCATCCACCCTTTCATATTCGCGGTCTTGGAACGGATAACCGCAATCATTTCCTTGGGGGTAAGTCCCTTGCCCTCAACGCCGCGGATATCTATGCCGAAGTCCTGTTTAAGCATTTCGAGAAGGGTTGAATTCACCTCGTACCCCTCGCCGACTTCGAGCATTACGCCCTGCGATTTAGAGCGTTTCAAATCCACGGGCAAAAGCGAAATGGGGGCATACTTATCCTCGTTATCGTCCGCCTTCCACTTTAAAAAGCCGATTGCAAGATATAAGGTCTTTGCGCCCGCTTCCTCCTCCGCCTGACGCGCCTTGCGTATGAGCGTGTTGGAAATATCGGAAAGCTGTTCACTCGTACACAAAGCGCGTAGCTTGCTTCCCTTCATTTCTATGTTGATAAGCTCTGTCATACCCGCCGTGCCCGCACTGCCGAAAGGCATTGCCTTTTGCGCCGTTACCGCATCGGGAAGAATGGCAAACCTGTTCTTTTCGTCAAGCTTTGCGCAGAACTTTTCCACGTCAACCGCAATAATGTGCAGGCAGTCCCTGTGATAGCGGAAGTTCAAAAGATTGTTTTTAAGGGATAAATCCAGAAGCCGCCTTTGCCAGTTTGCGTCCTTGGATACGTTTTTGGAATAATTGAGCTTGCCCGCGTCAAACATATCCTGCGGCTTTTCGTCGAAGGATATCTGTTTGTCGGCAAGCAGTTCGTAGCCGTGCGCGGTCTTAACCTTTAAAGGCAGGGGCAAAATTTTGCCTATCCTGCACCTCTTCAGGTCCAGACATATTTCAAGCTCACCCTTTTGAAGCGCGGATTTAACGTGCGTTTCGCTGGTTGTAAAGCTTGCGTTTTTGTGTGCGAATAAATCCTCGACGTCGAACAGCGTGAGGTTGTTTACGCCCTCCGCGGTGTACTTTTCTATAAGCTGCATATCGTCCGTAATTGACGAGGAGAAACAGCTTTCATACAGCCACACGCCGAGGCACACGCGCGATTTACCTATTATTATTACGGGGTTTAATTTGGTCGCTTCGAGACAGCCCGCGACGAAAAGCGCAAGCTCCAACGCGTTTGCCTTTTTAGAAGCAATGACTTTTGAAACGTCGCCCGTACACACAGCCGCGCCCAAATCGGGGGTGTCCGTGCGTTCGATATTTAATCTCCGCACCGCCGAATAGATTGAAGCGGCGGCGTTTCTCACGCCGTTTTTATCCGTGCCCGCGTAACCCGCGAACTCGGACGAATATCCCCACGTTTTAAGTTGTAACCCCGCCTCCGCCAAAATTTTCTGACTGTCGGAAAGCTTGGGACGCACAAACGCGGCAAGCATTTCCGCATTGCCCGAAAGTCCGCTCCAGTAATCTATAGGAAGCGCCTGCACCTCCGCGTCGAGCGAACATATCTTATCTCCGTCGCACGTGAGTTTAACAGAAACCTTGCACATCTCCGGCTCTTTAAGCTCGGCAAGATACTGGGGGTTTAAAATATCGTTCGGCAAGACCTCCACACTGCTCTCGTGCGGGATTTCTTCAATGAACGTGTCCGACGGCAATATGAGCGAGTTCGAGCCGGTGATACTCACCGTAACGTTCTCGATATTTTCCACGCCGCGGTTGAAAATTCTAAAAGAAGTAAACAGCGGCATACGGCAATAATACGTTGCGTAGCTCACCGCGTTTAAAAGTTCGCCGTCTATTTCGATTGTTTCCAAAGTCTTTTTGTTTTTACTTTTAGCTGCCATAAAATACCTTATTTTATTATTAACCTAATTTCAAGTCTGCAAAACGCTTATTCTTTAATAATTGCCAGCTCCTTTAAAGCGCGCGTGCAGGCAATATATTTTTCGTTATCCGTCATACCGCCGTCCGCAACCGCGACCGCGGTAAATTCAAGTCCCTTGCTTTCGTAGACGGTCATAAGGTTTATTTTAGTCTTTGAAATCCTGCCCGTCTGCCGCAAAAGATTATAGCTCTTTCTCGAATATTTTTCTATCTCGTCCTCCGAGCATATCACGGCTTTAAGTCCGTTTTTACCACTCAGCCAGCCGGTAACCTCGCGGGGTGAAACGTACTCCACCGCACCGCCGTCAAAGCCTATTGAGCGCATTTCTATGCCAAGATTTTTTGAGACGTATTCCACAATCTCGTTGGTGTTGCGGTAGTTAAGGTTGAGGTTATATTCCTTATATCCAAGCTCTTCCCAGTTCTTTATGCCGCGGAAGATAGTTACGTTCTGTTTTAAGTCGCCGAATATATTGAACACCGCCCTGTCGTTGACGCAACGCAGAACGTCGTATTCTGATTTGGAAATATCCTGCGCCTCGTCCACGAATACGAATGCGTATTTGGGCGAAAGGTTGTAGCCAAGCCTTGTCAGCAAAAGACACAGCGCAAACGCGTCGCTTTTAACAAGGGGCTTTGCCGTAACGCCGAAGCGAGTTTTCGCCTTTTTGACGGTTTCCTTATAGAAGAACCGCAAAACGTCCATAGTCGTTTCGCATCTGCCTATCGACACTAAATATCCGTCGCCGCGCAGGACGTCGGCAAAGTCGTGAACGGTGGAAAAACAATTGAGTATTTTTTCCACGCGCGAAATATTAGTTATAATTTCCTCTTTGAGCTGTTCGCGCTTTTCTATGCCCGAAGCGTAGGTTAACACCTCGCCGTCGGGAGTTTTTAACCTGTACCGTTTGAGGTCGGCTATCTCTCTGTCGACGGTATTTAAAAGCTGCTCTAAATCGTTAATGGCGCCCTCGCAAATCTTGCGCGAATACCGCCGCAAATATTTTACCGACTTGTAAAAGGACAAAAGCTGTCTGTAAAAATATGCGTAGTTTTTCATTCTTTCGTCGGTGAAGATTAAGGATAAAAACTCCGACACGTCCTGCACGCAGTTGAACATATTTCTGAACTGCTTTGTATAATACAAACCGCCGTCCTTCTTTTCCTTTATTTCACCCAGCACGCACCGCCGCACCCTCAGCCCCGCGTTCTTTATGCGCTCGTACTGTTCGCCCTGAGTTTTGCACGCTTCGATAACTTCTTCAACGGCGGCTTTGCAGTCGGGCGAGGCAAACAGTCCGTATACTCCGTCGAAAATTTTTGAAAGCTTTTTATCCACTTCCGCGACGAATGCGGGCGAGTAAACGTACTGTAAATATCCCTCGTCAACCCTTGCGGTAAAGTCTATTCTTCCAGTTACATCCGCCCCGACGCTTTTTAACATATTTAAAAAATAGTTGTCAAGCGTGCTCGTCCTGACTCTCTCAAGCTCCAACACAGTTGCAAGCTCGTCTATAAAGTCGTTGAACGAATCTGACGGAGTAATTACCATAACGTCGGACGGGCGCAGTTTTTCGTTGTTGTACATTACGTAGGAAAGGCGGTGCAAAAGTATCATAGTCTTGCCGCTTCCCGCAACGCCCTGCAATACGAATTCGTCCTGTTCGGGCAAGGTTATAATTTCAAACTGCTTTTCCTGTATGGTTTCGATTATGTCGCAGATTTCCTGCTTTTCCTTGCGCCCGCGCAAAATTTCTTTTAAGAACGGGTCGAATACTAAATTCTCGTTTCTGCCCCCTATCTCCTCCGTGGAAAGGTAGTCCGAAAGATTGAGGTATTCGTTTTTAATATCTAAAACTTTTCCGCTCTTTGTACGAAGTGCCCGCCTTAAAATAAGCTTGTAATTATACTCGTTTATTGAAAACGTAGTTTTGCTTTTTTGGTAATATCTGCGAGCGACCGGAGCGCGCCAGTCGACTATTTCCAGCTTTTCGTCGCCGCGCTTGCCTATATAATAACTGTTGTAGCCCTCTTTCTCGTCGGTCAAATCCATTCGTCCGAAATAGGGCTCGTCGAAAAGGGGTTTGAACTGTTCCGTCTTCTTCTTTAAGTCGGCAATTTCCGCGTTCAGCTCTAAAACGCGCCTGTACTTTTCCGCGTTGTAGTCATCCGAATTTTTGAGTTCGTCGCGCTCCTTCCTTGCCGCCGACAGCTTTTCTTTGAGCTTGCCGAGGCGCACTACGCGCAGCATACGCATTACGGCGTCAACGTGCCGCACCTCGTAATCAAACTGCTTGTCCGCGTCGAGCAAATCAACGAAAAAATTTTTGTCCGTTTGCTTATGCGGCTCTATTAAGTTTTTAAGCTCTTCAAAATCAGTCATTACCGTTAAGTATAACATACGCATTTTAAAAATGCAACACTTAAAAAGAAACCCGCCCGCTTTAAAAAAAAGCGGGCGGGTTCCCGAAGTCGCACCCAAGGAACGGTTTTCCGATAATTTAATTATATTATGCCCAATGGCGATAAGTCAATTATTTTATCGCCAATAGACATATTATTTTTATAAGGAAAGCAGAATTATGATTACACTTCAACAAATTCAATCAAGATTAGCAGAAGCTATAAAACAAAGCGGTAAAACCCAGACGGAAATATCCCAACTATTAAATGTGCGCCAATCGAATATTTCCCATTATATTAAGGGCGATAAAATGCCTGCGCTCGATACACTTGCAAATCTTTGCAAAGTGTTAGATTTAGATGCCAACTATATACTTTGCCAAGAATAATTTTATACAGTAAAAAGAGCAAGCCGTTCAGGCTTGCTCTTTATTTTTGCGCCGCTTATATGAATTGTTTTTCATTCCCACTCAATTGTGGCGGGAGGTTTTGAAGTTATATCATACACAATTCTGTTTATATGCTTTACTTCGTTTACTATGCGGATTGAAACCCTTTCAAGAACGTCGTAGGGTATTCTTGAAAAGTCGGCAGTCATAAAGTCGGAGGTCGTTACGCCGCGCAGAGCAAGAGTGTAGTCGTAAGTTCTGCCGTCGCCCATTACCCCGACGGAGCGCATATTCGTGAGTACCGCAAAATATTGATTTATCTCGCGGTCTAAGTGTGCCTTTGCTATTTCCTCGCAGAATATTGCGTCCGCGTCCTGAAGTATAGTAACCTTTTCGGGAGTAATTTCGCCCAATATTCTTATGGCAAGTCCGGGTCCCGGGAAGGGCTGGCGCCATAAAAGTTTTTTATCTAATCCGAGGGAAAGCCCCAGCGCGCGCACCTCGTCTTTAAACAGCATGCGCATAGGCTCTATTATTTCCTTAAAGTCAACGTAGTCGGGCAGTCCGCCTACGTTGTGGTGAGATTTTATTACAGCCGCATCGCCTAAGCCCGACTCTATTACGTCGGGATAAATGGTGCCCTGAACAAGGAAGTCTACCTTGCCGATTTTTTTTGCCTCTTCCTCGAAAACCCTTATAAATTCTTCGCCTATTATTTTGCGCTTGCGTTCGGGGTCGGTAACGCCTTTAAGCTTGCCCAAAAAGCGCTCGCCCGCGTTTACTCTTACAAAATTAACTCCGCTGTCGGCAAAAGCCGCCTCCACCTCGTCGCCCTCGTTCTTGCGCATAAGCCCGTGGTCAACGAAAATGCAGGTAAGCTGACTGCCTATAGCTTTTGCAAGCAGCTTACACGCAACCGAGCTGTCAACTCCACCCGAAAGAGCAAGCAAAGCTTTGC
>JAIDRY010000254.1 GCA_029061465.1 Clostridia bacterium | reverse complement strand
TGCGCATATAGCGCTCAATATCCCATTTAACGCCTTCGGAAGAAGTCTGGTTGTATCTACGCTGTAAGTTGGTTACAAAGCCTCCCACGACTTTTCGTAACTGCCTGAAAAATGATATGCGTTATATTGCATTTCAATTCTTTCGCCACCGTTGCCGTACATAAGCATGTCGTAGATGTTTTGGGGAAGTTCAGATACCGGCACGTCAAGTGAAAAACCGTACACTTTTGCAAGCGAAGAAAGATACATTTGGGTTATTGTAGAACTATCCAAATTCCAACCGCTGATTTTTATTGCGCCTTCCCTCAAAGTTTTGGACTTGTCTGGGCAAATGAGGTCTGGGTCGACTATCTGTTTAAATCCAAGTCCCGAACATTCCGGACAAGCGCCCCACGGTGTATTAAACGAGAATAGTCTAGGTTCGATTTCTTCAATCGATATGCCACAATCGGGGCAAGCGTATTTGGAAGAAAACAGTTCTTCTTTGCCGTCGCAGTCAATTACTACCAGCCCGTCAGCAAGATTTAATGCGTTTTCAAGGCTGTCTGATAGGCGTTTTAATATACTTTCCTTTATGACAAGCCTATCCACAACAACGGAAATATTGTGGCGGATATTCTTTTCAAGGTGGATTTCTTCCTGCAAATCATAGATTATTCCGTCTATCTTTACGCGTGCATAACCGCTTTTTTTATAAGACGCAAGCTCTTTTACAAACTCACCTTTCTTACCGCGGACAACAGGGGCTTCCACCATAATTTTGCTTCCCTCACCGAGCAGCATTACCCTGTCGGCAATCTCGTCAACCGACTGGCGGCGAATTTCCCGTCCGCACTTAGGACAATGCGGAATACCAACCCTCGCAAAAAGAAGACGGAAATAATCGTAAATTTCCGTTACTGTTCCAACAGTAGAACGCGGATTGTGCGAAGTTGTCTTTTGGTCAATTGATATTGCAGGCGAAAGTCCGTCAATCAGCTCAACGTCGGGCTTTTCCATTTGCCCTAAAAACTGCCTGGCGTATGATGAAAGGCTTTCTATATACCGTCTTTGCCCCTCGGCAAAAATCGTATCGAACGCTAGCGTAGACTTTCCGCTGCCGGAAAGCCCGGTAAATACCGTAAGTGTATTTCTCGGAATATGGACGTCCACGTTTTTAAGGTTATTTTCTTTTGCGCCTTTAACAAATATTTCTTCTTTCATTGCTTTTTAACTTTCAATAATTTTTTCTTTAACTGGGAAATAGTATCCCTTATTTCTATGGCTTTTTCAAAATCGAGCTGTGCCGAAGCAACTTTCATCAACGCCTTCAACTTCTCAATTTCTTTTGGGATATCCGAAGGCTTTATATCGTCACCGACTGTCTTTTTACCGGTAATTCCTATTGAATTCTTGACTTCTTTTATAATAGTTTTGGGCACAATCCCGTGTGCAGCGTTATATTCAGACTGAATTTTTCGGCGCCGGTTAGTTTCGTCGATTGCGCGTTTCATACTGCCTGTAACTGTGTCGGCATACATTATGACTCGGCCGTCGACATTACGCGCCGCCCTGCCTATAGTCTGAACTAGTGAAGTTTCACTCCGCAAAAAGCCTTCTTTATCCGCATCAAGTATTGCAACGAGTTTAACTTCGGGCAAATCCAACCCCTCGCGCAAAAGATTTATGCCGCACAACACGTCAAATTCGCCGCTTCTCAAACCATTTACAATATCTATTCTCTCCAGAGCGTCGATATCGCTATGCATATATCTGACTTTAAGCCCGTGTTCTTTTAAATAATCAGTAAGACTTTCCGCCATTTTTTTAGTCATCGTCGTAACAAGGACGCGCCCGCCGCCTGCAATTACGTTTTTAGTTTCGGAAAGCAAATCGTCAATCTGCGTTTTGGTGGGGCGAATAGACACCTCCGGGTCCAAAAGCCCTGTAGGACGAATTATCTGCTCCACTACATTTCCCGCCTGTTCCAATTCGTACGGCGCGGGAGTTGCCGAAACGCAGATTAACTGCGGCACGCGCTCGTCAAACTCTTCAAAAGTCAACGGACGGTTATCGTAAGCAGAATTAAGCCTGAAACCGTAGCCTACAAGATTTTCCTTTCTTGACCTGTCACCGTGATACATTGCGCGGATTTGCGGAATGGTCATATGACTTTCGTCTATAAACACAAGGAACTTACCAGCAGGGAAATAATCTAAAAGCGTAAATGACGGTTCACCGGGACTTCTGCCGTCGAAATATCTGCTGTAATTCTCAACACCGCTGCAGTAGCCTATTTCACGCATC
>JAIDRY010000253.1 GCA_029061465.1 Clostridia bacterium | reverse complement strand
CCTGGATTACGTTTCCTGCGCGCCTTACCGCGTGCCCATCGCTCGCCTTGCGGCTGCACAGGCAAACATCAAGAACCCCAGAAAGTAATTGTATCGGACATATAGTGTTTCAATGAAACACTAATCACAAGATATAGCATAAAATAAGGCTTATTCCTTTAAAGGAATAAGCCTTATTTTGTGCTAAAATTTTTTTCCAAAGAGTAAAAAACGCTTTTCAAACGGCTGTTTCCACACAAGTTGAACACTTTTTTCTCGTCCACATAGGACAGCAAGGCTTGCGATAGGGGCGGTTGTTCCCACATAAGCGAAACCCTGCTTATCGCCCCTTTAAGTACTATATCACACCCCTGTGCAGTTAGAGTAGCGATAGGTATTGTGGGTATGGGAAGGCATTGACATTTATGGTCATTTATGATAAAATTTAATTATAAGGTTACATAATGGCGTGAGGATTATTATGCTGAAATTCAATGTGGACGGATTTGAAGTACATTTAAAAATCAATGATTTTAGAGAAGATTTACCGGGTGAATCGGAATATGATAATTATTGCTATATGGACTTTACCGTTATGCGTAACGGAGTTCACATTTACCATAATTATAAAAATTTGCCGTGGCTAACTTGCGATGAAATAAAAAGAATACGTGATATCATTGCGCGTATTATCGACGGTTCTATCACGCAGAATGAGCAGCTTTACTTTATTGAACAAGATATCGAGTTCGAATATGTATTTGATAACGGCAAGTTTTCTTATGCAGATATGTCTTTGGGGTATTGGGAAACCGAGGGACGTGGCTGTTTGACGGGGAGTAGACTTGTTCTTTGTTTGGGTATGGAAGAACTTGAACATATGTTATCTTATTTACAATCTAAGACTGCGATAAAAGGGGAATAAAGAAAATGTCTGACAAAATTTCTTTCAAAATAATTGACGGACAAATTCCTGACTATGTAATAACAAATTTTATAGGTGTTGTAGGGGTTTTTATAAACGACCGCGAAATTTTAGATATTGTTGCCGATATTGAAAACGAAAATTTGGAAGGCGGAGCATGGGAATACATTCATCAAATGGCTAAGGACTTATATAGCAATCTTTTGCCTGATGATGAGGAACTTAAAGAGTGGCAAGATGAAAACGGCGCTGAAATTTTGTGCTGTACCTGCGGTGAAATAATGTGTGGTTCGCCGACTGTTTTTATTGAGCAAGATGAAAAATATGTTTATTGGAAAGCTTTGGGGCATAATCAGTTAGATTACTATTATCCGCTCAACTATGTTTTCGATAGAAAGCAGTACGAGCAAGCTTTGGAAGAATTGAAGAAATTTTCGGAAGATAAGAGTATTTATTAGAGAAGGCTTAGTGATTATTTATGAAAGATAATAAAAAAAGTGTAACTAAAAACGATAAAGAAAATATGACTGGTGAAGAATGTATTATGACGGGCGAACCGTTGCCGAACGTTACGACCGAGGATTGGATGGCAATTAATCATTATTGCGAAACGGAATATGACTTGGCAAACGCATATGCGGGAGCATCCAATATGGTTGGGTGGTTAGACGATGAACTCTATGATGACGACGTTACACAGGAAGAGATTAAGCGTTACGAAGAATGGAAGTGGCTATATACGCAACTGGAAGAAAAAATTATGAGTGTATTGAAAAAAGAGAATACCAATACAGATTTTACCGGGATAGGGTTACAAAAACTTTTTACACTATTTATGTCGCGTAACGGCTTTTTCGATGAAAACGGATGGTGGATAAAAAAGAGATAGCTCCTCGTAGTAACACAGTTGTACAAGCTAACATCAAGAGCCCCAGAAAGTAATAAAAATCAAATAAACGAAAACGGCGCGGTTTTTCCGCGTCGTTTTCGCTACTTTTTGCAAACGCAACTCAAAGTTTACATAAAGAAACTTAAAAGCGGTGGATATTTTAGTTTGTCTGGTATATAATTTACTCAACATTAAACAGGAGTGAAATTGATTATGACTTTTGGCGACAAGCTTGCAAAACTGAGACGGGAACAGAAC
>JAIDRY010000252.1 GCA_029061465.1 Clostridia bacterium | reverse complement strand
ACGGAGAGTATGAATAAAAACGTTAATAAAAATCGGTAGCTGTTCTGCGCTACCGATTTTTTGTGGGATTAGAATATATTTTCAAGCTTGACAGTGTATGCGTCGGGGAGGTTTTCGGCAATTTCTTTTAAAACTTCAACTTTGCCCAGCGCAAGCTCGTGGTTGCCTTCATGCAATAGCCCCAGACATTCGCTCAGCCAGTAGTCGATATAAGATATATCGTTGTGCGGAATAAATATATGCAGTTTTGATTTTTTGTCTTTCCATATTTCGCGCACGGCGTAAGCGTCTTCGGCGGTTGCCGACTTGTCTTCGACCTTCACATAAAGCGCGTCGAGCGCGTCTGAAAATTCGCCGAACTGATTTCCCAGATACCACTGCGTAAATATAAACAGTCCTATGCACAGCGCCAATGCAACCGCGGTGTAGGTTATCGATTTTACCATTGTCCGTTCACCTCGCACTGTAAAATTTGGTACTTGTGCCCGCGCTTTTGGAAATATACCCTGCCGTCGCCGTTGACCGTCATAACGACGACGTCTTTTATTTTTGCGTTTTGCTCTTTTAAAATTTTATCTAGCTTTCCGCCTGAAAATCCGCATCTTTCAAGATTTTTCTTGTCGGGCTTGCCTCCGTCGATAAGCGTAAGGGATAAAGAGGTAGAAGCTTTTTCTTCCTTTTCGAGTGCGGAAAAAGAGCCGTTCGCCTCATAAATTCCGTAGTAAACGTCGTCAAGGTTGAAGTACCCCGCCACGCGCATACTTTCAATCAAATCGCTCACGTCAAGGTTATTTTTCTTCAACTGGAATTCATCGATACCGTTCTTGTTTATAACCACGGACGGTTTTCCGCTTACAACGTTTTTCACAGGCTTGAACCAAAGCTGGAAAAGCCAGACTATCTGGTGCAGAATAAAAATCGTGAGTATGGCTATTACGCCGTATAAAATGGGAATGGAGCTGTCCGCCATAGGTATGCAGGCAAGCTCGGCAATAACGAGGCTTATTACAAACTCAAAAGGCTGCATTTCGCCTATCTGGCTTTTGCCCATAAGCCGCATTACGAACAGGAGTACGATAAATATTATAGCCGTACGAATAAAAATGAGAGCCATACAATGAGTATAGGCAAAATAACTTACAATATTCTTGATTATTCCGCGCCGTTGTGTTAAACTTGACCTGTACTTATGGACAAAAAAGCAATCATTTCCGCGCTGGACAAGCTGACTTCGCGGGGTATGGATTTCGGGCTGGAAAGGGAGCGAAAACTACTTGACGCACTTTCTTCACCCGATAAAAAACTTAAAATAATTCATATTGCCGGCTCGAACGGAAAGGGCTCGGTAGCCGAATATATAACCCGAATACTTACCGCCGCAGGAAAGCGCACGGGCACGTTCACTTCGCCTGCCGTGTACGACTATTTTGAAACGGTGCGTATAGACGGAAAGCCTATAGACGATGGCTTGTTTGAAAGGGCTTTCGGGCAGGCGCTTGACGTCTGCGGTAATTGCACTCGGTTCGAGGTGGAAACAGCCGCCGCGCTGTACGCGTTTGAGCTTGCGGGGTGCGAATACGCCGTCGTCGAGTGCGGACTGGGCGGACTTTACGACGCAACCAACGCGGTAGCAAATAAAGAAATAGCAATAATAACTTCCATAAGCTTAGAGCACACCGCAATTTTGGGCGGCAGTATCAAGGATATTTGCCGTCATAAGGCGGGGATAATAAAGAACTGTCCCGCGGTAGTCAGCGGCTGTGTAAAGGGAGAAGCAAGAGAGTATTTTGAAGACTTGGGCGCAACGTTTGCGGACGGAGATACGGAATACGGCTTTAATTTAAACGGAGCGTGTCAGAGGTATAACGCCGCAACCGCCGTTGCCGCGGCAAGGCTTTTGGGGATTGAAGAAAAGTTTATCCGCGAGGGTATAGAAAAGGCAACGCTTTTAGGCAGGCTTGAAAGGATTGATGCAAACGGAACAACTTATATTTTAGACGGAGCGCACAACGAAGAAGCGTTTACCCCGCTTGCGGAATATCTTAAAAATTTCAAAGATATTAAAATTATTTACGGCTGTCTTTCGGACAAGGACGCAGACGGCTGTCTTAAAAAGCTTGAGGGGCTGGCTTTGAGCGTAACCGCTGTTAAACCCGAAAGTCCTCGGGCAATGCCCCTTGAAAAAATAGAGGCGGCTTGCAAAAGGCATTTTAAAGAAGTAGACACGGCGCAGACCGTAAGCGGTGCGCTCGATAAAATAAAGGCGCGGACGGTGGTTGTGTGCGGAACGTTCACGCTGTTGAAGGAGGCTAAAAGTTGGATAGAGAAAAGGTTATAAAAGCTGTTGAACAGCTCCTCGACGCGCTCGGCGAGGACAGGGAGAGAGAGGGGTTAAAGGATACCCCGCGCCGCGTTGCCGACGCTTACGCCGAACTGCTTGCGGGCGAAGGACAGACTGCGGAAGAACACCTTTCGCGCACGTTCACAAGCGATTGCGGCGATACCGTAATTGAAAGAGACATTTATTTTTCGTCCACCTGCGAGCACCATTTGATGCCCTTCTTCGGCAAAATTACGATAGCGTACGTGCCCGACGGTAAAGTGGTAGGGCTTTCAAAGCTTGCAAGGACAGTGGACGTATTTGCAAAGCGCTTGCAGTTGCAGGAAAGGCTGACAAGGCAGATTGCCGAAGAGATAATGCGGGTACTAAAGCCGAAGGGCGTTTTCGTCGTATGCGAGGCTGAGCACACTTGCATGACCTGCCGCGGAGTAAAAAAGGCGGGGAGCACCACGCTCACGAGCTGCGCGCTCGGAAATTTCGACGCGCAAAAGCGTGCGGAAGTTTTAAACCTTTTAAAATGAAAATAGGCAATAAAGTTTTTGAAAACTACACCTTCGTGATGGCGATAATAAACCTCACGCCGGACAGCTTCTGGGAAAACAGCCGCCACACTGCGGACGATATTTTATTTGCCGTCGACAGAGCGGTAAACGAAGGCGCGGCGGTGATAGATTTGGGCGCGCAGTCCACCCGCCCGAATTATACCGAGGTGAGCGCGGACGAGGAGTTGAGGCGGCTTGAACGCCCCTTGAAAATGATAAAGGAAAGGTTCGATATTCCAGTATCTGTCGACACCTATTATTCAAAGTGCGCGGCGGCGGCGCTGTCGCTCGGTGCGGATATGATAAACGACGTCTGGGGGCTTACACGCGACAGGGATATGGCAAAGGTGATAGCAGACTTCAACGCTTCGGTCTGTATTATGCACAACGCGGATAAGCCCGTTATTAACTTATGGAACAGCGTTGAGGAGTTTTTGAAATCAAACGCAAGGCTTGCAGAGATAAGCGGAGTGAGTGCGGATAAAATAATCCTTGACGGCGGAATAGGCTTTGCAAAATCGCGCGAACAAAACTTCGAGCTTTTAAACGGCTACGAAAGACTGCACGCTTTGGGCTATCCGCTGCTTTTGGGTACGAGCCGAAAATCGTTCTTTGGCGGAAGGGTCGAGGACCGGCTTTCTAAGACGATGGAAAGTACGCGTCTTGCCGCAAGAAAAAAAGTGCTGTTCGTACGCGTGCACGACGTAAAGGAAAACGCGCGGGCAATAGAGGAGGAGTATGGACGAGGTTAGGATACGCGGGCTTGAAATATTTGCAAGGCACGGCGTTTACGACGAAGAAAAAATTGCGCCGCAGAAGTTTATAATCGACGCGGATATTTATACGGATTTTTACGGCGCGGCTGAAAACGACGATTTAAACAAGACCGTAAACTATGCGAAGGCGTGCGACCTTATATATAATACGGTAATAAACAACTGCTTCAATCTTATCGAAACGCTCGCCTACGAATGTGCGGAAAACGTAATTGCGCTTTCGGGTGTGAACGGCGTAAAGCTCACGGTATGGAAGCCCGACGCGCCCGTTCAGCGTGAAGTTAAAAACGTCGGGGTAAGCGTGGAGCTTAAAAAAGTCAAGGCGCTTTTGTCGCTCGGCTCGTCGGAAGGGGATAAAAAGGTATATCTTGATAAGGCGTTGAAGCTTTTAAACGCAACGCGCGGTATAGAGGTCAAAAAGGTTTCCTCTTATATTTTTACCGAGCCGTACGGCGGAGTTGCGCAAAATACGTTTCTGAACTGCGCCGCAGAAATAGAAACCTATCTTCCGCCGCTTGCGCTTTTAAAAGAAATTAACCGTATCGAGGAGGAGTGCGGGCGTGTGCGCACGGTGCACTGGGGCGACAGAACGCTGGATATAGATATAATTTTTTACGGAAAAGAGATTATATCGGGCGACGCACTGCAAATCCCCCACCCCGAATATTTAAAACGCGATTTCGTGTTGAAGCCGTTAAAGGAAATAGCACCCTTTTTCGTATGCCCCCTTACGGGTAAAAGAATTAAAGATTTATAAGTTACCGCGCGGAAGTAGCAACTGCTACTTCCGCGCGGTATTTTACGTTGTTATTAAAAAACAACAAAAAATGTTAGATATTTTCAAACGTAAAAAATATGTCGGTTTTGCGTGTTTTTTATTGTGCAACTTGCACAAAAATTTTTAAAAAATATATACAAACTCCGACATATGTGCTATAATCACATAACGTAGAACGACTAAAAGCAAAGGCGTACGAAGTTTGACGTTAGGTGGAAATTTTGGAAAAGATAGGCATTATTGATTTAGGCTCTAATTCCGCAAGGCTCGTTATAGTAAACCTCTTCGAAGAGGGTTATTTTATGGTTGTGGACGAGCTTAAAGAGAGCGTAAGGTTAGGGCAGGATATGGAGGACGACGGCTTTTTAAAGCCCGCCCGCGTAGCCGAAACTATTAAAACCATACGCATGTTCAGAAAGCTGTGTGAATCGAGCGGCGTAACCCGCATTATTGCGGTTGCTACGGCGGCGGTTCGCCGTGCAAAAAACCAGCGCAGCTTCCTTGACGAAATTCAGGCGACCTGCGGCATTAAAATACGCGTGCTCACTGCCGAGGAAGAGGCGGTGCTCGTTTACCGCGGCGTTATAAACACAATGGATATCCCCAAGGGTATCGTTCTGGAAATAGGCGGCGGCTCCACCAAAATTGTCTACTATAACAGAAGAAATATGCTCAACTACGTTACCCTGCCCTTCGGCGCGGTTACGCTTACCGGTATGTTTAACGAAGAGGGCTTAAAGCCCGTAGAGCAAGCCGCAAAAATCGAGGCTTTCTTTACCGAGCAGCTTGAAAAGGTAGAGTGGCTTAAAGAGGTCGACCCCGACGTGCAGATGATAGGCGTGGGCGGCTCTTTCAGAAATCTTTTCAAAATTTCCAAAATGGTGCACAAGTACCCCCTCGATACCGTCCATAATTATAAAATGTCGGTCGAGGACTTTACGCCAGTTTACGATATGATTAAGGTTCTGGACCTTGACAAAAAGAAGAAGATTAAGGGGCTTTCCACCGAGAGGGCGGATATTCTCCCTGCGGCGCTCGCCGTAATAAAATCATTCGTAAACTATATGCATCTCGACCAGTTCACGTTCTCCGGCGCGGGACTTAGAGAGGGTATAATGTTCAATCAGGCGCTCCCTATGACGGTTGAAAAACCCATTGCGGACGTTCTTAACTATTCGCTTACAACCCTTGTCAAATATTACGACTGCGAGGAAAAGCACGTAGAACACGTGGTTAATTTAAGTATCCAGCTTTTCAAACAGCTGCGCGTTCTGCATAAATTCCCCAGACAGTATTTAAAAATACTTAAAGTCGCGGCAATGCTGCACGACTGCGGTATGCGCATAAAATATTATAACCATCAGCGCCACAGCTGGTATATGATACTAAACGCAACGCTGTACGGCGTTTCCCACAGGGATATAGTGCTTGCGGCGTTCACCGCATGTTGCCACAAGAAAGAGGATATAAACGCTTACGACTGGGCAAGATACCGCGACATAGTTTCCGACGACGATTTGGAAATAGTCAAAAAGTTGGGCGTTATGCTTCGAATTGCCGAAAGTCTGGACAGAGCTAACGCGGGAACTATTAAGAGTATCAACTGCGACATTTTAGGCGATTCCGTAATTATGAAGACCGAGGTAGAGGGCGACGCCGCGCTTGAAATACGGAACGCAATGGCGGCTTCGGCGGAGTTCAGAAAATCTTTCCACAAAAATTTAGAAATACTTTAAAATTAAATGCCGCTTTTATGGCGGCATTATAATATATTATACTGATGGAATACGTACTTGCAAGCGCGTCGCCGAGACGTCGCGAACTTTTGAAACAGGTTATACCTGAATTTGAGGTTTGTCCCGCGGTGGCGGAAGAAAAAGTTAATACGTCTATTTTCCCGGAACAGGTTGCCTGCTCTCTTGCGGAAAGCAAGTGCGACGAGGTGTTTAAAAAATTCCCCGACAAAACGGTAATAGGCTGTGATACGATAGTCGTTTTCAAGGGGATGATTTTAGGTAAACCCAAGGACAAAGAGGACGCTATAAATACTCTGAAAATGCTTTCGGGCAGGTCGCATTACGTAATTACGGGCGTGTGCGTGCGGAACAAGTTTAACATAGTTACCGATTATGATAAAACGGAAGTTAAATTCAACGTTTTATCGGACGATTTTATTAACTTTTACGTTGAAGGCGGCTCGCCAATGGACAAGGCGGGCAGCTACGGAATACAGGACGACGGAGTAGTAAAGGAATACTTCGGCAGCTACACAAACGTTGTGGGGTTGCCGGTTACGCTGATTAAAAAACTTCTTGACGGAGTGCGCTGATACATATGAAAAGGATATCCGTAGATTTCGGTTCGGAGATTACTAAAATTTATATGCCCGGTTGCGGCGTGGTGCTTATGGAAGCCACATGTATAGCCGTGGAAAAGTTTTTAGAGGACGGCGAAACTAACGTCGTCGTTAAGGCGTACGGCGACAAGGCGCGCGCGCTTTCGGGCAGAGCGGCGGCAAATACGTTTATCGTCAACCCCGTTTCGGAAGGAAAGATAGTTCAGGAAAACTTAGCGGTTGAGCTTTTATCGCGTTTCCTTGAAAAGATAGAAATTTCAAGAAGGGAGGCAAGGCGCACGGAAGCCGTGTTCATTCTCCCCTGCGGCGTAAAGGAAGAGGTAAAGGAAAAATACCGCCGTGTTGCAGACGAGTGCGGCATAGGCTCGGTTTACTTTACTTACACGCCCTTTGCGGCTGTGCTCGGGCAGAACATTACGATTAACGAAAGCACGCCTATGTTCACGCTGGATATAGGTTATTCGCTCACCAACATAGCGGCGGTGTCGCAGGACGGACTGATTACGGGAATAAGCGTAAACCTCGGTGGCGGCAATATCGACGTGCAGATAATAGACGACTTGGCGGACAGGCACAACCTTAAAATAGGCAACCTTACTGCGGAAAAGCTTAAAAACACGGTTGGCAGTCTTTTCGACGACGACAATAAAATGAACGTTATCGAGGGGCGCGACGTAAAGACGGGCGCACCCGCTTCGGTCGCTATAAACTCGTCGCAGCTCAGCGGCGCTATACTCAAATACGCGGATAAGATTTTAGAATACGTAAACAAGGTTTTAACCAAGCTTCCCGCAGAAGTCTCCTCCGCGGTTATGCACGGCGGAATTTATCTTTCGGGCGGGCTCGTAAAGCTTGACGGCTTTGCTGAATATATTGAAAAGCAACTGCAAATTCCAGTCAACGTGCCCGAAGAGCCTCAGCTCGCCACGGTAATAGGCGGCGGTGCGATTATTTCCAACGACAGACTTTTCGAGATGCTGACAACCGATTAGTAATTCAGGAGTAACGGATATGCAAGATAATCATGAAAGCACTAAAAAGAAACTTAAAATTATAGGCGGCATACTGCTCGTGGTAGGTGCGGTATTTGCCATAACCGGATTTATAAGCTTCTTTTCCGCGTTCAATAACGGCGGCTGGCCCGAATTATTCTGGATGGCGTTCTTAGGTCTGCCTATGTGCGGTATCGGAGGAAGCATTATAGGCATAGCCTACAAGCGCGAAATATCCAAATATATGAAAGACGAATCCGTACCCGTCATAAATGAGGCGGCGGAGGAACTAAGCCCCGCCGTTAAAGCCGTTACAAGAGCGGTTAAAGACGGAGTAGGCGGAAGCCGCGGCGGCAGCAACATAACTTGCAAATGCGGTGAGGTCAACCCGCCCGACGGCAAATTCTGCACAAGATGCGGCGCCCCTCTTTTAAGTGCGTGCCCGCATTGCGGAGGAACGGTTGACGCAGACGACAAGTTTTGCGGCAACTGTGGAAATAAGATAAGATAAAGTTAATCCGTCTGTGCACCGTTTAAGCGGGCAGACGGATTTTTTATTTTTCTTTCACACGCTTTTTGTTGATTATTCGGCGGGAATTTTATATAATTAAAGAAAAAATCAGAGATAACTATGGCAGCTAAAAAGAACAAGCGCAATTTTTGCATAATAGCTCATATCGACCACGGTAAGTCAACCCTTGCCGACAGACTTATGGAGCGCACGGGGCAGGTTTCCGAAAGGGATATGGAAGCCCAGCTTCTCGACTCTATGGACATAGAGCGCGAAAGGGGCATTACCATAAAGCTCACGCCCGTAAGAATGTTTTACAAGGCGAAGGACGGCGAGGAGTACGAGTTCAACTTAATAGATACGCCGGGACACGTGGACTTTACTTACGAGGTTTCGCGTTCTCTCGCCGCGTGCGAGGGCGCAATACTCATAGTCGACGCGTCGCAGGGCGTGGAAGCGCAGACGCTTGCAAACGTCTATCTTGCCATAGAAAACAACCTTGAAATTTTACCTGTCATCAATAAAATAGATTTACCGTCCGCGCGCCCCGACGAGGTTAAAAAGGAGATTGAGGAAGTTATAGGGCTTGACGCTTCCAACGCGCCCTTGATTTCCGCCAAGGAAGGCGTGGGCATAGACGACGTTTTAGAGGCTATAGTTACGGCTTTCCCCGCACCGTCGGACGACGAAACCGCTCCTTTAAAGGCGCTGATATTCGACAGCTATTACGACAACTATAAGGGCGTAATTTTATTCGTCCGCATTAAGGACGGAAGCGTTAAGGCGGGGGATAGGATTAAAACGTTCCGCTCGGACAAGGTTTACGACGTTGTGGAAACGGGCGTGTTCGCGCCCAACCTTCTGCCGCAGGACGGACTTTCGGCGGGCGACGTCGGCTATATCGCGGCTTCGATAAAGTCCATTCAGGACGTTGCCGTGGGCGATACCGTAACCAACGCGGACAATCCCGCGCCCGAGCCGTTGCCCGGTTATAAGTCCGTTCAGCCCGTAGTGTTCTGCGGAATTTATCCGCTTGACGGAAGCAGGTTCAACGACTTAAAGGACGCAATTTTAAAATTGCAGTTAAACGACGCTTCGCTTATATTCGAGCCGGACAGCTCGGTCGCGCTCGGCTTCGGGTTCAGGTGCGGCTTTCTGGGGCTTCTGCATATGGAAATCATACAGGAGCGTATCGAGCGTGAGTTCGGGCTTGAAATTATAACCACCGCGCCGTCCGTAAGCTACAAGGTAATTAAAACCGACGGCGAGGAAATTTTCGTGGACAACCCTTCGCATTTGCCGCCCGTGTCGGAAATAGAGCATATGGAAGAGCCTATCGTAAAGGCGGACATTTATTCCCCGCCAGACTATCTGGGGCAGATAATGGATTTGTGCCGCGAAAAGAGGGGCGTATTTTTGCAGATGACTTACCTTGATAAAAGCAGGGTTTGCCTCGAATACAATTTGCCTTTAAACGAAATTATCTTTGATTTCTTCGATTCTATAAAATCGCGCACGCGCGGCTATGCAAGCTTTGATTACGAGCTTATAGGTTACGAAAGAAGCAAGCTCGTCAAATTGGATATTCTTTTAAACGGCGACGTCTGCGACGCGCTTTCAATGATAGTGCACGAGGACTCGGCTTACACGCGCGGCAGAACGCTTTGCGAAAATCTGAAAGAGGCTATTCCCCGACAGCTTTTCGAGGTGCCCGTTCAGGCGGCGATAGGAGGCAAGATAATTGCGCGTGAAACGGTCAAAGCCGTAAGAAAGGACGTTTTAGCAAAGTGCTACGGTGGCGACATTACGAGAAAGAAAAAGCTTTTGGAAAAGCAGAAAGAGGGCAAAAAGCGTATGCGCCAGATAGGCAATGTGGAAGTGCCGTCGGAAGTGTTTATGCAGATACTCAAAACGAATAAAGACTAAGTTTAAACGCATATAAACTTCGCAATACGGTGTCAACCATGCGTTTTTCTTCGGGTCATTTACGCTTAGTAAACTCCCCTTGAAAATCCGCGGTTTCCTTGTCTTGCTCGTTTCTCTGCGTTTAAAAGGATTTGTGCATTTGACTTAAATAATGCGGTGAACATATGGGAATGTTTGAAGACGTCTACGAAGTAGTAAAGAAAATACCCAAGGGCAAGGTTGCCTCTTATGGGCAGGTTGCGCGGGCGGCGGGCTATCCGCGAGCTTCAAGGCAGGTAGGCTGGGCGTTGCACTGCAATCCGCAGCCGGGGGTTATCCCCTGTCACCGCGTGGTGTTTGCCGACGGAAGAATATGCGACGGTTTTGCATTCGGCGGCAGGGAAGTACAAAAAGCGCTACTTGAAGACGAGGGCGTGCAATTCGCCGAAGATTACAAAATAGATTTAAAAAAATTCGGTTGGGAGATATAGGCAGTGGCTGGAATTTATGTTCATATTCCGTTTTGCAAGTCAAAGTGCTCGTACTGCGATTTTGCTTCGTTTCCCGATAAGATAGGCTTTGCCGAAAGCTATATGGCTTGCGTTTACCGCGAGATGGCAAAGCGCGGGCAGGAGCTTAAAAATTACAAATTCGACACGCTGTATATAGG
>JAIDRY010000251.1 GCA_029061465.1 Clostridia bacterium | reverse complement strand
GACTTGAATAAGCCGTTGTGCTATACTAAGAAAAGTAGAGGACTTTAAATGATTAACAAACAAGCGCTGTTTGCCGACGAATCGGCTTATTATAAAAAACCTTACGAGCCCGTGCCCGGAGATACCGTAACTTTATTTTTAAGAACGCTTAAAAACGACGTTTTAAAGGCGGACGCGGTAATTAACGGTACCGCCCACAGTATGGTCAAATTCAGGACGGACCACGCTTTCGACTATTACAAATTTTCGTTTAAGTGTACGCAAAGGCAGGTCGTGTACCACTTCGCGGTTTACGACGAGGACGATATGGCGTGCTATAACCGTCTGGGCTGTGTGGAGAATAACCAGACCGAATTCGATTTTTCGTTCACCCCCGGCTATAAAGTGCCCGACTGGGCGAAGGGCGCCGTTTATTATCAGATTTTCCCAGACAGGTTCCGAAACGGCAATCCCGCAAACGACGTGGAGAATAACGAGTACTATTATACTGGCGGACACTCCCGCAAAATAACCGACTGGAATAAAACTCCCGACGAACTGGACGTTAATAACTTCTACGGCGGCGACTTGCAGGGCGTTAAGGAAAAGCTCGATTATTTACGGGATTTGGGAATAGAGGTAATTTATTTCAATCCTCTGTTCGTTTCGCCGTCCAACCACAAGTACGACGCGCAGGACTACGACTATATCGACCCGCACCTTGCGGTTATAGAGGACGACTGCGAAGGCGAAATGCAGCACTGGGAAAAACACAACGGCTATGCGCCCAAATATATTAAGCGCACCACCTCTTTAAAAAACCTTGAAAAATCAAACGAATATTTTTCAAAGCTCGTTGAGGAAATTCACGCCCGCGGAATGAAGGTGGTTATAGACGGAGTTTTCAACCACTGCGGTTCGTTCCATAAGTGGATTGACAGGGAGGGAATTTACCTCAATAAAGAGGGCTATGAAGCGGGCGCGTATCAGTCCGTAAAGAGCCCCTACCGCAGTTATTTCAATTTTGAAAAGAACGCTAATTTCAGCGAATACGAGGGGTGGTGGGGCTATCCCACGCTCCCCAAGCTCAACTACGAAAAGAGCAGGGAATTAGAGGAAAAGATTTTGGCGGTAGGCGCCAAGTGGGTTTCCGCTCCTTACGGTGTTGACGGCTGGCGGCTTGACGTCGCGGCTGACCTTGGCCACAGTGAAAAGTACAACCATAAATTCTGGAACAAGTTTCGGGCAAAGGTCAAGGAAGCAAATCCGCAGGCAATCGTATTTGCCGAGCACTACGGCTCGCCCGAGGCTTGGCTTGAAGGTATGGAGTGGGATTCCGTAATGAATTACGACGCGTTTATGGAGCCGGTTACTTTCTTCCTTACAGGTATGGAAAAGCACAGCGAATCCTTCGACTACGCTAAGCTTTGGGACGGACAGCAGTTTTTCGACACAATGTTCAAAGCTATGTCAAAGTTCCCGAGGCCCTCGCTCGATTCGGCCTTGAACCAGCTTTCAAATCACGACCATTCGCGTTTTTTAACGCGCACCAACGGCACGGTCGGAACGTTAAAAAAGAACGGAGCGCAAGCCGCTGCCGAGAACGTAGACAAGCGCGTTATGCAGCTTGGCGTGCTTATACAGATGACCTGGGTGGGCGCGCCCGGCGTTTACTACGCGGACGAGGCGGGGCAGGTGGGCTGGACCGACCCCGACAGCCGCCGCACTTATCCTTGGGGCAACGAGGATAAGGCATTAATAGATTTCCACCGCGCCGCAATAGCTTTGCGAAAGAGGCTTCCCAGTCTGAAAAACGGAAGTATTAAACCGCTTGACGCGGGTATAGGATATATCGCCTACGCCAGATTTGACGAGGATGAGTGCTGTATAGTGGTAATAAACTGTACGGACGGCGAGCTTTCGCTCAGCGTACCCGTATGGGAGGCGGGAGTTCCGCGCAGCGGTGCGGTAATGAAAACCGCGTTTAAATGCGGCGGCTTCGGCTATAGCGAGACGGAAGAAAAGCGCGAAGTTAAGTTCGGCAGACTTTTCGTGTCTCTGCCTGAAAAGAGCGGCTGCGTTTATCACTACGAATACGAAAAATAAACTTAATATTTAAAGGGGAAAATTATGGATAAATTTTTCGGTGATTTGGACAGATACCTTTTTCACCACGGCACGCATTACGAGCTTTACAACAAAATGGGCGCGCATATACGTGAAGTTGACGGAGTGCGCGGCGTGCACTTCGTGCTTTGGGCGCCCAACGCAAAAGCTGTGTGCGTCGTATCGGACGGCAACGGCTGGACGCCGTGGCGGGACGTTATGGAAAAGGTGGACGACGCTATGTGGGAGCTGTTTGTTCCCGGTATGTGCGAGGGGGTAAAGTATAAATACCTCGTCGTTCGCGCGGACGGCAGCGAGGTCTATAAAACGGACCCCTACGCGTTCCGTTCTGAGCTTCGTCCCGCAAACGCTTCGATAGTTGCAAATTTAGACGGCTTCGTCTGGGAAGACGACAAGTGGCGCGCGGACAACGACGGAGAAAACTTCCTTGAAAAGCCTATGTCCGTGTACGAGGTTCACCTCGGCAGTTGGAAAAAGGATTTGTCCAAGTGGGACAACGACCAGTTTTTCGATTACAGACGGCTTGCGCACGAGCTTGCCGAATACGTCAAATATATGGGATATACTCATATCGAGCTTATGGGTATATGCGAATATCCGTTCGACCCCAGCTGGGGCTATCAGGTAACGGGATATTTTTCGCCTACCGCGCGATACGGTTCGCCGGAAGATTTTATGTACTTTGTAAACCATATGCACAAAAACGGCATAGGCGTTATTCTGGACTGGGTACCCGCGCACTTCCCCAAGGACGATTACGCCCTTGCTAATTTCGACGGCACGCCCCTTTACGAATACGGCGACCCGCTCCGCGCCGAATATCCCGAGTGGGGAACCAAAGCGTTCGATTTGGGTAAACCCGAAGTTTCAAACTTTTTAATTGCTTCCGCATTTTTCTGGGTTGAAAAATACCACATTGACGCTTTGAGAGTGGACGCGGTTGCGGCTATGTTTTACAACAGCTTCGGAAGAGCGGAATTCCGTCCGAATATGTACGGCGGAAACGAAAATCTTGAAAGCTTCGAATTCTTCCGTCATCTCAACAGTATGCTGCGCCAGCGCACCTCTGCTTTCTTGATTGCGGAGGACAGCTCTATCATAGAGGGTGTAACCAAGCCCGCTAAAAAGGGCGGGTTCGGCTTCGGGCTCAAATGGAATATGGGCTGGATGAACGACACCATTAAGTATTACAACACGGACCCCGTTTTCAGGTCGTATCACCATCACCTTATGACGCACACCTTCGAATACGCGTTCAACGAAAATTATATGCTCGTTTTATCGCACGACGAGGTAGTGTACGGCAAGGGCAGTATGATAAATAAGTTTGTCGGCAACAAGCTCGATAAATTAGGGAGCCTTAAAACGTGTTACACTATGATGATGGGACACCCCGGCAAAAAGCTCCTCTTTATGGGGCAGGACTTTGCGCAGGAAAGGGAATGGAACTACAATACAGGACTTGACTGGTGGCTGTGCGACGACGAAGGGCACCGCGACGTAATGAACTGCGTGCGCACGCTTTTACATATTTATAAGGAACGCCCCGTACTGCACAACGACTGCGGCGGCCCCGTTACTTGCGAGTGGATAAACAGCGGCGACTATAACAGAAACATATTCACCTTTATAAGGCGCAACCCGTGGAATTATAACAACGCGTTGATATTCGTCTGCAACTACGCACCCGTTGAAAGGCACGATATGGGCGTAGGCGCCCCCGTTGAGGGCAGATATAAGAGGATTTTCACAACGTATTCCGAATACGACTTGCTGGAAGTCGACACGACCAAAGAGCTTTGCGACGGCAGAGAGTATAAGCTCACCTTCGATTTAAGACCTTACGAATCGGTAATTTTCGAAGTGCCGTACAAGCTCTCTCTTATACACATATCCGAGCCCACGAGA
>JAIDRY010000250.1 GCA_029061465.1 Clostridia bacterium | reverse complement strand
GATAGACGGCGTAACGGCGTTCCATTTATACGACACTTACGGTTTCCCTGTGGAAATTACGGGCGAAATGGCAAGGGAAAAGGGCTTTACCGTGGACGTAAAGGGTTACGAAGAAGCGTTTGCCGAGCATCAGGCAAAGTCGCGTGCGGGCAGCGAACAGAAATTCGCCTGCGGACTTGCAGACCATAAGGAGCAGACGACCAATCTTCACACCGCAACCCACCTTTTGCACGCGGCACTCAAAAAGGTTTGCTCGCCCGATATCGAACAGCGCGGCAGCAATATTACGGAAGAGAGACTGCGCTTCGACTTTAACTTTGCGCGCAAGCTCACTCCCGAAGAGGTTGCCGAGGTTGAAAGACTTATCAACGAACAGATTGCAAAAAACGTGCCCGTGGTTATGAAAGAGATGAGCCTTGAAGAGGCAAAAGAACAGGGCTTTACGGGACTTTTCGAAAGCAAGTACGGCGAGAGGGTAAAGACGTATTCCATAGGCGAATTTTCGAAGGAAATCTGCGGAGGTCCTCACGCGGAGAGTACCGGACTTTTGGGCACTTTTAAAATCGCCAAGCAGGAAAACGTTTCCGCAGGCGTAAAAAGAATAAAGGCGGTATTAATAAAATAGAAAACGAGAACAAGGGCTTGGAAGTCGAGGAGGTTTTAAACCAAACCGAGACTGTTCCCGAAGAAACACAACTTAATACCGAAGAGCCTTCCGTAAAAAAGAAGGATAAAAAGCAGGTTCTTGACGACGAGCTGAAAAGCTTTGAGGAAGACGCTACCGTTGTAGAGCCGAAAAAGAAAAAATACGGCTGGGTAGGAACCGTTATTCTGCTTGCCGCAATTGCCGTGGGTATTTACCTTATGTTCAGCGTCGTTCACGACGCCGAGGCAAAGTCTTTAAGTGAAGCTATTGCAAGCAGCGACTGGCGCTGGTTTTTGGCAACGCTTGCCGTGCTTCTTGTGATTATGCTTTGCGACTGGATGAAGTACGTTACCATTATGCGCACGACTACGGGCAAATTCAATCTGCGTTCCAGCCTTAAAGTTTCGCTTCTCGGCAAGTTCTACGACAACGTAACTCCGTTTGCGGCGGGCGGTCAGCCTATGCAGATTTACTATCTGCACAAAAAGGGATTTTCGGGCGGGATATCCAGCGCGGTAGTGCTGATACGCTACTTTGCGCAGATGTTCGCCTGGACTATCGTCGGCGTAACGCTTATGTCTACGCACACGGGTATTTTATCCAACCTCGGCGACGCCGTGTGGGAACACACTATTATGATTGCCGCCTGGATTGGGCTTGCCGTCAACGCATTTCTTCCTTTAATGATTGCGCTGTTTGCACTGTTCCCCAAGCTTGCAAAAGCGCTTACCTCTTTCGTTGTAAGTCTCGGCGCAAAAGTTAAAATTGTAAAAGACAAAGAAAAGACTATGAAGAAGGCGGAAAAGGTCGTTTCCGAATTCCGCGCGGGCTTTAAGATAATGTCGCGCAACCCCCTGGGGTTTATCTCGTTAATGTTTTTCTGCCTCGGCGACGTAGTTTTAACTTACGCCCTGCCTTTCTTCGTGTTAAAGACGTTTTCCGCGCTTCCGGAAGGCGGCGGCATTTTAATGCTTTTCTCGGTAATGGCGTTGAACGTTTACGCGGCGCAGTCGGTAACGGTCATTCCCTCGCCCGGCAATTCCGGCGCAATGGAAGTGGTGGTTGCAAAGGCGTTTTCCGCAGTTGCAAGCGCGGCAGTTCTTAGCTGGTCGGTGTTGACGTGGCGCTTCGGCATTTATTATATCTATATAATAATAGGTATAGGAATGACGATATTCACGTTTATCCGCCAGATAGTCCGCGCCCGCCGTGCAAAGAAGCTCGAAGCGGTAAGCACACCGCCGGTTGAACCCGACGAAGCCCAATCCGACATAACCGAACAGGATAAAACCGAATAAATAAAAAAGGAACGCGGCTTGCGTTCCTTTTAGTTTTATTTATGATATACGGGATTGGGTTTTTTCTTTTCCGCCTTATCCGCTTTTTTCAAAGCCTTTCTCACCGTTTTTTCAACGGTCTTGAAATCTATATCCTGCTTCAAAAGCTCGGTATAGTCGGCTTTCGGCTGTGAGAGTATTAATTCCGCCAAAACGTCTATTGCGTTCTTTTTTAAAGGGACGGTCTTTTCCGACATACTTCTTCTTAAATCGGGGTCGTCCATAAGTTTCAATACGTTTTGCTTTAACGTTTTAGCATTTTTAAAGGAGAGCGCAACGCCCTTTTCCTTCATATAGACGAGGTTGTGTTTTTCCTGCGCGGCAATCTTTTCGGTGATAAGCATGGGTAGTTCCTTGTTTATCATTTCCGTAACGCTGGTGCCGCCGAACTTATTTAAAATTATATCCGCCGCCGACATATAGAGGGGGACTTCCGAAGTAAAGCCGACGTTTAAAACCTTAATTCCGTCGGGTAGCTTGGTCTTAGCCGTCTTTTTAAAGCTCTTCTCGTTTTTGCCGTTGACCATAATAATCTGGGCTTTTCTGCCCTTTAACGCTTTAACGAGGTCTTTGAATATTTTATATCCGCCGTTCCAGTAGCCGCCGCCGAACATTACCATTACGGTAAAAGTATCTTCGTCAAGCCCGAGCGCCTTTCTCGCTTCTTTCTTGTCCGATTTGTCTAACGAGCGTCCGTCAACGGGCAAGCCTATGGGCATAAGCTGTTCTTTTTTATAGCCCTTGTAAATAGCGTAATCTATAAAATCTTCGTTGGGGATAATGAAGTGGTCCACGCCGATACCCGATTCCCAGAAGGGGGAAAGGACGTAATCGAGCGCGGCGGAGATATCAACAAAGGGCAAATCGTAGACGAGCTTTAAATTCGTCGTCGCCATAGAGCCGTAGAAGTGCGTTGAATATACTACGTCGGGTTGGAACTCTAAAATTTCCTTTAAAAGCCCTTCCGTGATAGACAAAACGGTGTTTTGCGAGGGGGTGGAATACCTGTGGTTAGGCGGACGGTTTATATAATTTTCATAGAAAGCGTTGTAAGCAAACGGAAGCTTGCTTACAACCAGACTGTAAGCCTCGTTCGAGAACCACTGAACGAGCTTTGTCGAATACGTTTTAAGCATATCGACAATCCTGACTTCGCAGTCGCCCGCCTCTTCAAGCTTTCTTTTCATTCCCCTTGCGCAGGCGTTGTGTCCGTTGCCTGCGGTTATTGTAAGAATTAATATTTTTTTCATTGATTTTTTCCGGTTTTCTTTTCTTTTTTATCGGCGCGTTTCAAAGCCTGTTTAACCTGCTTTTTCGCTGTCGTCAAATCGACTTTATCTTCAAACGCGGAGTAATCCGCTTCGGGTTGCGACAAAATAAAATGCGCAAGCTCACCCGCGGCGTCTTTTCTTAAAGCTACTGTATTTTCGGACATTTCCCGCCTTGCGTCGAAATCGTCCATAAGCTTTAAAATATTTTGCTTTAAGGTTTTAGCGTTTTTAAAGGACAGCGCAACGCCCTTTTTCTTCATATACGCAAGATTGTATTTTTCCTGCATAATGAGCTTTTCCGTTACCAGCATAGGTATACCCAGATTGACGATTTCGGTTACGCTTGCGCCGCCCGCCTTATTGACTACGGCGTCAGCCGCGGAGAGGTAGAGGGGGACGTCCTCGGTATAGCGCAGGTTCAGAACTTTAATACCTTCGGGAAATTCAAGCCTGTTTATTTTTTTAAAGCTCTTTTCGTCCCTGCCGTTAATCATAATAATCTGGGCTTTTCTGCCCTTCAACGCTTTAACGAGCTGTTTGAAATTTTTATATCCGCCCTGCCATAGGCCGCCGCCGAACATTACGGCTACGGTAAAGACGTTGCCGTCAAGTCCCAGATTTTCGCGCACGGCTTTCTTATCCGTCTTTTCAAGCGTGCGCCCGTCGACGGGTACGCCTAGGGGCAAAAGCTGTTCTTTTTTATATCCTTTATATATACAGTCGTCAATAAAATCTTCGTTGGGGATATTAAAGTAATCCACGCCGACGCCTGCTTCCCAGAAGGGGCAGATAGCGTAGTCGAGCGTGCTGGTTACGCTTTTAAAAGGCAGGTCGTAAATTAGTTTTAAATCCGTAATAAGAACCGAGCCGTAAAACTGCGTCGAGTATACGACGTCGGGTTTGAATTTCAGTATTTCCTTTAAAAATCTTGGAATTACCGAAAGAATTGTGCCCTGCGACGGTATTGAATATCTTGCATAGGGAGAGCGCTTTTCATACATTTTATAGAAAGCGTCGTAGAACGCGGGCACCTTCCCCACGGCAAAACGGTATCCGCCCGTAGAATACCAGGCGTTCAACCTGTTCGGGCAAATATCCATAAGATTAATAATTTTGACCGTACAGTTGCCTTTTTTTTCAAGCTCGCGTTTCATTCCCGCCGCGCAGGCGTCGTGCGCGTTGCCGGCGGTTACGGTCAATATCAGAACTTTCACCATAAATATAGAAATACCTTAAATCAAGCTGACTTAATATAGGTTATCGCCATTATACCATAACCTTTACTAAAATGCAAAAATTTTTTTGTATATTGGTTAAAATCGACAAAAAAATCGCTATTTTGCGCCCTAAAAAAAATAATTCAAAATTTATAAAAAACTTTGTAAACCCGATACAAAACGGCTTGACAGAACTTTTATAAAATAATA
>JAIDRY010000025.1 GCA_029061465.1 Clostridia bacterium | reverse complement strand
AAAGAATACAAGCCGTTACACCCAGGCCCGTAAGCACGAAGCTCTCAAGCAAAAACAGCACGATAATCAATGCGAACATTACGCCCGCAAACGCGATAAAGTGGGCTTTATCTTTTTTCATAGAACCTCCGTGGGATTTCAAAGGAATATCCCCACAAAATATATATACGCCTTCAATCAGTCCGATTGATTGTCATATCGGCTGAAAGCTCGCTAATTATTTTAGCACAAATCAAAATTAATTTGCAAGCGAATGAAACTACTGTAACATTTTTAAAGAAATTAAAATATAATTTACTATACAAAAACTGCAAAACTGTAAATTTTGCAGCTAAGCCTGCACGGACACAATAAAACTTTACATAGGCGTGCAGGTCGTAAGGAGGATACTTATGAATTTGTTTTCAAGTTGCGGAAACAACAGCTGCCTTTGGATTTTAATACTTTTATTGCTTGCATCAAGCTGTAGCGGTAACGGTCTCGAAGGCGTACTTTCCGGTAGCTGCACCCCCATACTTATTGCTCTTCTTTACAGTATGTGGAAAAACGGCACACTTTCCGGTCTGTTATGCGGAAACGGCAACTGCGGCTGCGGTTGCAACTAAATCAACCTTAAAAAGGGTTTGCCGAAAGGCAAACCCTTTTATCTTTTTACAGTCAAAGCGTATTTGTAAACCGCCGCAACCGTTTTAGAATCGCAAATCTCCCCGCTTTCTATCATTGACAAAACTTTATCGAGCGGAAACAAAAAGCTTTCCACAAACTCGCCATCGTCCAAATTTTTAGCGGAAACGACACATTTATCGGTAAAATATACGTGAATTATCTCATCCGTATAACCGGGGGTCGGATATATTTTAAGAAATTTTGAAATACTCTCCGCCCTATATCCCGTTTCTTCTTCCAACTCTCTTGCCGCAGCAGTCTGCGGATTTTCACCCTTTTCAAGTTTGCCTGCGGGGATTTCATAAATTTCTTTGCCGTAAAGATAACGAAACTGTTTTACAAGCAATATATTGCCGTCTATTATGCACAATACCGCTGCGCCGCCATTGTGCCTGACACATTCGCGCTTGGATTTCGAGCCGTCACAAAGCTCCACGTCGTCCACTTCAAGGCGCAAAATTTTTCCTTCGTATACAGTTTTACCGCTAATCTTTTTTTCGGCAATGCTCATAAATTCTTTTCGTAAACCTCAATAAGCTGGATTAACTCGGTTATACCGTCCGAAACACAGCCAAGATGCAATATAAAATAATTATATCCGCACAAAAGACAATCAATTAGTTCTTCATTGCCTGCTTTTACAGCTTTTAAAAGCGCGGACAAGATTTTAATTCCGTTTTCCTTATCGTCAGCAGGGATTGGACTGTCCTCAACAAACTGCATTTCCTGAGACAACGCAATTTCAAGCGTAGAAATAATTTCAGCTATTTCAGCGTTGGGATTGACAGAGGTTAAAGACAGCATTTCCTCGTCAAAAACCTCAATAACCGCATCTTGCAGGCTCTTTATAATTTTATTGCCGAAAGCCTTATAGCATGCAAAATAACTTCCGTCCTCTGAAAAATATAATCTTAAAAAGTCGTTAAAGTTAATAACTTCTTTATCGATTTCAACCAAAAGACAAAATATGAACGCAAGCCTGTCGCTCAAAGTTCCCGGCAGAGACACATAACTTCTTGCCAAAATGCCGTCATCTTTAGTTACGAGGCAAACCGCCTTTTGGGAAGGATAGTCAAAATCCTTTGTTACCGTTTCGAAAAGCCTGTAAAGCTCGGGACAGTTGACTATGCACTTCAACAAATCCTTAATCTTTGTCGTTGCCATAATAAATTTACAGCTTCTGAGCTCGTCGCACTTTTGTAAAAATGATAAAACCTGTTCTTTTGTACTTGCCATAAACCTTTCACCATAGTATTTTTTTATATATTATAACACAGTTAAAACCAAATTTAAATTATTTTCAAGCAAATAATCTTGCTTTTATTGAAAATATTATGTATAATAATTAAAACTTATACATTTTTTTAAGCTTTCAGAATAATTATGTTGAACACAGGCGAAACTTCCACCAACAAATTAATAATCCTTTTCGTTTTCGATAAAATGGAAAGCGCACTATCCGAGCGGACTATCGTCGATATGTGTTCGACCTCAAACAGTTGGATGGGATATATGGACTGCGTAAACGTAATCCATAAGCTTAAAGACGATAATTTTATTTGCGAAATAGGCGAGGACGAAGATACTTTATATACAATAACCCCCGACGGAAGGGAAACGCTTGCTAATTTTTATATAAATATCCCCAAAAGCGTACGCGAAGAAATTTCGCAGTTTGTAAAAAAGAACAGCGCAAGATACAGAAACAGGCAGGAATGCCGCTCGGACTATTACCAGAATAAAGACGGCACCTTTACCGTTTCGCTTAAAATACTTGCACCCGTTCAACCCCTTTTGGATTTAAAATTTGTGGTTCCCGATAAAAAGACGGCAAAGGCAATCTATAAAAAATGGGAAGAAAAAGCCGCAGACGTATATTCCGTCATATACGAAAACCTGTGCGATTAAGGAGAAATAATGTTTACCTTTAATACGAACGGAACTTGTTCAAGACAGATTAAGTTTGACGTTGACGAAAACGGAAATTTACATAACGTTGAGTTTGTCGGCGGGTGTCGCGGAAACACTCAGGGCGTTGCTCTGCTTGCCGAGGGCAGAAATATAGACGAGGTTGCCGAAGCGCTTTCCGGCGTTTTGTGCAGAAACAACACCTCCTGCCCCGACCAACTTGCCAAAGCCATTCAAGCCTATAAAAAATCAATTTAATAAATAGAAAAACGCCCTTGCGGTTTATC
>JAIDRY010000249.1 GCA_029061465.1 Clostridia bacterium | reverse complement strand
CCCTTGCGGAGAAGGTGGCGGATATTCGGGCGGGATTACAAGCTCTGCGGCTGACGGCTTAAAAGTTGCCGAGAAAATATTTTTAAAGTGCAAAGAAATTTACTAAAAATCATACGGTTTTCATATTTTTAACACATTCAGCGTCTATAATTACCTCAATAAATTAACATACACTAACTTTTTTTCATATTCTCTCAAGGGAGGGCGGGTTGTTTTGACCCGCCCTCTTCCCGTATATTTATGCATAAATTATTAATATTTATTTAAATAAAATCTGGATTATAATATAATTAATCTATTATTTAGTCGAAAATCATTTGCGTTTTACTTTTGATTTATTGTATAATTTTAACATATGATTTTCTGGAGAGTTGCTCACACTAAATAATAGTGTCGAAATTGTGCAGCTTTAAGTGAGTTTAGTTAATAATTGCGAGGTCTTAGATGAAGATAAGTTCCAACAAAAAGTCAATAGGAAAAATGATTGCCCTTGCCGCAGCGACGATAACTGCGGCGATGACGTTTTCGTTTGGTCTTGCGGCGTGTGTTGAAGATGATAAACCCGAATACACGGTAGAGTTTAAGTCTGCCGAACACGTAGAGTATTCGGTAAATGGATACGAAGACGTTAAAACGAAGGGAAGCATTACCGTAACTGAAGGTACTACGGTAACCTTTTCTGTTGTGCTTGAAGAAAATTATACTCTCGGCGAGGTAAAAGCAAATTCCGACGTCCTCTATGCCGTTAGCAATTTTTATTACAGTTTTACCGTCGCGGAAAATACTGAAGTTAGCGTATCAGGCGTAGTAGAGGCGCCTGTTGTTTTGAAAGGACAGGGAACCTCAAAAGAGCCTTATCTCATTTCCACTGTGCGCGAGCTTAATTATGTTGCTAACCAGGTCAATAGTGCAAACCCTAATTTTATTTTGGCTTATTATAAACTTGATGCTGATATTGATTGCGGTGATGCAAATCTTGACGTGATAGGTAACGGTTTGACGGAGTCCTCGTTCTTTGGCGGCAACTTTGACGGGGCAGGGCATACGATTTCAAATTATACAATCGAAACAACTGATTATTCTTATGCCGGACTTTTCGGTATAGTTCAGCAATACGTTACGCAAGGTGCGGAGG
>JAIDRY010000248.1 GCA_029061465.1 Clostridia bacterium | reverse complement strand
GGTTACACTGCCGCTTGCATACGTTGCAGTGTAGGTTTTACCCTCGCAAGTGAACTCGATAGAAGATGTAGAATACGACCAAGAAGTAACATTAGTGCAAGCCTTGCCGTCAAGTGTTACTACGAACTTTGCAGACTTGATATCATTAATATCTTCATCCTCGTCATCGTACCTGTATTTAGGGGTAAAGTCAACGCCTATTACCACTTTTTTATTATCCGCAGTTTCAAACTCGCCGATAAGATTGCGTGCGTTCACATTTGCAAGAATAGCGTACTTAGCCTCAGAGTTGGAGTTGTTATTTAAGAAAATATACGCTCCACTTATATAATTAATTGAACTACTGCAACTGATATACAAACCGTTGTCTGAAAGCGTACCGGTTACAGTACCGCCACTGCTTAAAGTATCCCACCTGATACTGAATGTATCTTTACCGCTGGTTTTACCGGAATAAGTAATCACCAATTCCATTGCACCGGAAGTACCGTACGCATTGTATGAAAGACCGTAACTGTATCCTGTAAATGCAATAGCTTCCGCAGAAACTTCGCTGACGGTAAAAGTGAAGCTTGTGGTATAAGTCCACGATACCAAATAAGTTTTGCTGCTTGTCAATATAAAGTTATGCTTATTGAAGTCGGGGGTTATTGCAACTGCGGCGCTGCCGTCGTATGACGCGGTATAGCCGCTTTCACTCTTTGCGATAACAAGGCTCTTTTCATTTACCGTATAAGTACCAGGGAAGCTGTACTCTTCCGCCATAGCAAGTGTTACGTTTGCACCGTCGATGATAAGATATACAGAAACGTCGGTAGAGCTGCTGTTATAAGTCCTTCCTACAACTACGTATTCACCTGACTTGCCGTCAACAGGATTAATCGAAGTAACCTCATAAAGAGTGTATCCGCCCATTTTAACGGTGAGAGTTACCTTACCCGTAGTTTTATCAAACGCGGAAATTTCGCTGACGATAGTCGTACTATAAAGAGGTTGCCCCCATGTAGCGTTGCTCTTGTAATTCAAACCAACCAACGGAGCGTCTTTTTCAGCTACTACGTCGGAATAGAACTGTTTAGCAACGATATCGTAAGCATAGTAGCCGTCTTCGTTCGCGAATACAAGCACATTGCTGTCAGACAGATATTTTGCAAACGTCAGTTCTTTGCCGCCGTACGAGGAGGACGCCAAATTGAATTCGGTAGCCGTCGTAGTGGGTCTTGCAATAAGCACTAAATCTTTTGAGTTAACAACGTTAGTGTTATTCGTCGCGAAGAAGAAATCGTACTCTGCTTGGGAATAAACTGCAATTGCAGGAGTACCGCCCATTATACCCTTATAATTTACGCCGTCCTTTACAAACGTAAGAGTTCTGCCGTTTTCAGTGCTTGTAATGGTTGCATCTACAACCGCACCGTCGTAAGTGAACTTCAATGCGGGCACAGGTTTAGTGCCGGAAGCGTCTACAACCAGTTCAACCTCCAAAGTCTTGCCGTTGTAGGTGTAAGACGTACTATCCCGACTGCCTTTGACATCGTCCCACCAAGCTTCATATACGAGAAGGGGCAACTGCTCCTTAGTAGCCGTGTCTTCGTTTGCCTGTATTATGTATTCAACGTCGTCAATCGTTACTTTGAAAGTTGACGTACCGCTAAGCGAAACAGTTTCACCGTCGTACTTAACAACAACCGAAGTAACGTAGTCAGTACTGCTTGCCTTGGGAACGGCTTGCAAAACAACTTCAAGCGTTTTGTCGTTAAGCGTAGTAGAACCGAGTAAGTTTACAAACTTCTTCTGTACTGCAAGTATTTCAAGGTTTGAACTTGTAGCGGAGTCGGTATTCTTAATGAGGTAATAACCCGAATCATACGCGCTATCTACAACGGGAGTAATGTTTCCGTTATAAACTACAAATGCAACGATTTCCTTGTCCGACCAACCGCTGGGGTTAGCTTTTAATTCAAACGTGATACCGCTACCGCCGTCAAATACGGTGTAAGTTTTACCATAATAAGAAGCCAGGTTAAAGTCAGAAACTTTATTGTACGTTACACCGTCATATACGAGGGTAATAGCGCCGTTTTCACCTTTGGTGAATATTGCGTCCTTGCTCGATACGGTTACCTTAGCGCCGGTCTCGGTTTCCTTTGCTGTAAAGCTTGTGTTGCTTGTTCCGTTGTAATATACTTTATTTGCATCGAAGTAGAATACCTTGCCGTCGTCCGAAAGGTAAGCACCGTTGAAGTCAAAGTAAGCGGTGAAATAATAATCGATATTCCAAACAATTTTATCATTAAACCTTATGCTCGTTTTTTGGATATCGAACGAATAGAAATAGTTGTTTACAAAGTTGAAACTTGTACTTGTGCCCGTTCCGTTGAGGAATATTTCAGTTCCGCGGAAGGTCATTTTGCCGTCTTCAGAGAATGCGAATACGTCTTCGGAATCAGCCGCAGGCTTGAACTCACTGCCAAAAATATCAACAAAGTTTGAAGCGGCATACACTACGTCGTTGACTAAAACAGCTGCAAGCGAGTAATGCAAAATAGTATACTCTTCTTCACCGATTTTGCCGACGGCTTTAATAATCTTTCTGCCGTTGTCGTTACCGTCGTCTACGATAGAATAAACAATGTCGGTCAATGTGTTTGATACGCCGTCAATTTTCAACGAGTAGTTTCCACTGTATGAACTAAAATCTATCCTATCTTCGCCGTTATAATAGTAAACGGTTGCGCGTCCGTTTGAAACGGAGCCCAAATCATTGTAAATGTAATATTCACCGTCAACGGTTATGTAACGTGAATCCGAACCGTAAACGATAACCTTTTGAACATCGTCAGCTAACTTAACGGTAACCTTTAAGCCGCCTTCTACGTACTCAACGTCAAAATTTTTTGAGGTTTCATTACCGACCGTAAACGTACCAGTGCTATCATCATACATAACAGCTACGCCGGCACCGTTAATGAACTTATAATTTGAATAGCCCTTAGGCGGTATTAAAGCTTTAATTTTACTATACGTTTTATCGCCAATAGTAACGCTTAAACCGCCGTTGAAAGTAACGGTTACAGGCTCTGCCCCTTCCTTAGTCAAGGTTGCGGTAAGTACGCCGTTTAATAACGATAAGCTTAATTCATCTTTATCAATATCATAATTCGTACTGCCTACGGTAACACGGTAATATCCTGCATATTCCATAAAGGAAACTTTGTTTGCGGAAGCCGTGTCAAAACCGGTTTCGGTCTTGGGATAATAAGTACCGAAGAAGTTTTTATAGTCGGCGGGAACATACATCGTAGCAGAGTAGCTTCCACCAATAGAATAGTATCCGTCGTAAACTGTTACCGTCTGCTCGCGGGAAAGATTAGTATCGATTGAAACGTACAGCTTCGGTTCAGAAGTATACCACGAATATTCGGCAACGTAGTAAACTGCATAGAGCTGAACTGCCTTCCCATCATAAGTAAACGCTTTATCTTCGGAAACGGAAAATACGTGTTTGCCTTCATAGTCAACGAAGTTGCCTGCTACCATATCAGCTACAATTTCAGCAACCTCTGTCTTTTTAAGAAGATAAATGCCGTCCTTGTCTACCTGATTGAAGTCTGCGGGGTTAGCATAGCCGTCGAATTTAACGCGCTGAGCTTCATCATTGTAAGTTAATGCAAGCTTCGTGTCGGCAACGAAAAGCTGAGCTTTGCCGTCAACAACTGCAATACTTAAATTTTCATCAAGCGAAGCTGTGGTAAGCTTTAACGTAGCGTTTTCTTTGTCGAAAGCTACGGTGATATCTTCAGCAAGCGTTGAGTATTCGCCTACGAAGTTATTTAATGCGCTTTCGGATACAAGGTATGAAGTATCTTCACCCTTTACTATCGTCATAACGCCTTCACCTACCGTTACAACATAACCGCTTGCTTCGGGGAAAGTAAGGGTTATTTCTTCGCCGTATGCTACGGTACCGGCTACTTCGTCTTCACCGAAATGCAATACTATGGAATTGTCTGCGGATTCGTCGAACGTTACAACGAATACCTGGCCGTCTGCCGCGCCGTACCAAGGCTCTGCGCCGATGGGCTGGTTATCGATAATTTTCCAGTTTAACTCGCAGCTTTCGTCTACGGTATAGTTATCGTTGCTGCAGGTGAAGTGCGCAACTGCGGTATAATAGCCGCTTTCAGTTGCCTTTGCGTCGCCGCCTTCCTTTGCAGTAAACGTATAGGAAATGAATTCGGGCAAGCCAACTGCAGTTGCCGCCAAAGTGATTTCTTCACCCGAATGACGGTAGCCGGTGTTGCTCCACTTTAAGTCAGCTACTGAAACGTGCTGTTTGCTTATTACGACCGTGGTGGTCAATTCTTTATCAGTATAGTTGGGTGCGGAAACGACTGCCTTAACAAAATAAGTACCTGCGTTTACCATACTGTCGACTTTCTTGGTTTCGTCGGCTTCTTCACCCAGATAATACGTATATGCAACCTGTGCGTTTACGGGCGCGTTGCTAAGAGTAACAGATGCGGGGTCGCCGTCGTACGTTTTGTTATTGCCCTTTATGCTTGCGTTTTCCATAACGAGGGGCTTAACAGTTACGGTAAGCGTCGTGGTTGCGCCCAAGTATTTTACGGTGAGCACGTGCTCGCCAACAGTACCAAGGCTTGTCAAACCGTCGACAACCATATCTTCCGTAAGTGTAGCGGTTGCATCGGGCGTAGTGCCGTTTTTATACTTAGCGGTAACCGTGAATTTTGATAAATCAAGGTCATCGCCGTAGTTAATTTCAGCCGTCGTCTTGTCGAGCGAAATATCAACCGCGGGAGTTACCGTTACCGTCAGTTTGGTTGTCAGCTCTAAATAGCCGATGGTGAGCTCGTGCGTGCCGACTTCACCCAAGCTTGACAGCCCGTCGGTAATCATTTCTTCGGTAAGCGTTACGGTGTCGTCCTCTTTCGCACCGTCCTTGTACTTTACGGTAAGAACGAAATCCGAATAATTCAGAGATTCGCCTGCCATAAGTTCCGTCGTGGTCGGATTTATCGTTATCTCGACCGGTTCAGCCTTCGTTCCGTCGCACGCCGCAAATGCAAACACAAATGCAAACGCCAACACGAACAAAAGCAATGTGGAAAGAGCTTTAAGCTTTTTCATGGTTTATATTCTCCTTAAAATTTTATACTTATTTATTAATAGTTATTTAATCTCTTCAAGCTGGGAAACGTCTATCGTTACCGAATCCGCCTTTCCTGCGGAGGGAAGAGATAAACCACTGTCGCGTGATATTACGAATACTTCACTGTTGGTGAGCGAGGGACGAACGCTGAACAGCGCCCTGCCGTTTTCGTCAATAGCTATGCAGTAAGCAACGTCTACGCCGCCGTATACCGCTACGAAGCGGGAAACGTTTGCGTCCTCTACTTCCGTGTAGACGATATATCCGCGTCTGTTTATTGAATACTCGTATGCGGTAAACGTGGTTTCGCCGTAAATATCGACCGTAACTTCGTAGATTTTATAACCGAAGTCGTCGTAAACGGTAATTACCGTATCGTCGCGGCTTTCGTTTATTGCCGCCAAAGTGCCGTACCACTGCGCGTCCGCCTCGTAATCGTCAGACCATGCGGCGAGCGTATTGAAATCGTAAAGCACCCACAGCGTTAATTCGGGCGCTCCTACTATTTCTTTGCCGTTCTTATCTATCTTTTTACCGTGGAACTCTATTTCGTAATAAGAGCCGAAATGAGAATAGCTGTCAAACGTTCCTACGTAAATATCGTAGATATCGTCGTCGTGCTCGTCTATGTAATACATATTGCCGTAGCTGTCGAGCTTGACGGTGTAATAGTAAAGCGGTGTGCCGTAGAATTCTTCAGTAAATACCAGCGTTACGTCGTCGGAGTCGTCAAAGTACGTGTACTTTGTTTCGCCTATTTTAAAGCTGCCGCGGTTGTCTACTATGTTGCCAACCTTTTCGGTACCGTCGGAATAAACGAATTTAAGAGTGCCGTCGCCGTTCTTTACCACTTTGCCGTATGCTACGCGGGTTGAAGCCGTTGCGTACGCACCGTGGTATTCGCGGAAGTAGCCGTACTCGAACGTTTCGTATCCGTCTACTGACAGCGCGTATACCTTAATAGTTGCGTCAATGGTCTGTTCCGTCCAGCGGGTGTAACGCCAGTCGTAGTCGTAAAGGCTGCCGCTGTCTTTGGGATACATAAATCTGGTGTCCGTGATATGGTCGTAGTCGTGAGGATAATACCAGTCGCCGTCGGCGTAAACGTTGTAGAAATCGTACTTGATTTCACTTCCTTCAAGCGAGGCAAGCAGATACGAGCCTTTGTACCAGTCACTGAACGTTACCGTAAAGCGCAATTTCGTGCACGCCTTGTCATCGTAAAGTGAAACGGTATATCCCTCTTCCCCTATTTCTTTTTGGGTTTGAGGTCCTACGTATAAGGTGTAGTTGACGTCGTTATACGTAACGCGCGCGCCGCCTATTCCGTCCAGAAGCAGGCTGTTTGCTTCGTTATAGCTTGAGGAAATATCAAGTCTGTAATAGTCGCTGTCGGCAGGCACCTTGCGTACGCGGGAGGAACTCCACGTCTGCTCAACCGCATATACGTCGCTTTGGATAATCTCGTATTTATCGTTGTAGTAATTAAACGTATAGAATACCGTGCCTTCCATATAAGCGCCGCCGGTGCTTTCATAGAGCGAGAAATACGTTCCCTCCGGCTCGTCAATGGGCTTAACGCCGTAAACGCCGCCATTCATCGTAACCGTACCAATCTGCAATATGCCGAAACGGTTTGTAAGGAATACGTAGTCGCCGATGCTGGAAGTGTCTCCGCGCGTGCTACCGTAAGACGTTTTCTGAAGTATAGGCAACAGGTACGACGTACCGTTTTCAACGTACTTTTCTTCCGTGATGAAGAAATATAAATCGGAAAGCATCGAACCGTCGTAAGCTACCAAATCGGGGTGCCATAAGCGGACAAGCTTCTGGTTTGCGTACAGGGGCTTGGCGTGTTTGCCGCCGCTGCCTTCCATAGCAAGCTTAGTATAGGTTTGCTCGTCTATTACTTCGTACAACATGGGATAATAAGTTCCGCAGGTTGCGCCGTAAGTAGGGTCGCCGAAGTTGAGATAATCTATTGAAGTAATAAAGTTTTGTTCGGGGTCGGTTACATAAACTATAGAACCGTCGGTGAATTCAAACTTAACGTCTATATTGCCGTTAGTGTCGCGCCAGTAAGCAGGTTTAATCTGCTCGCGCGAATCTTCAATATATGTCGCGTACTTAAGCATTTGCGTACGGAAGGTTTCTTCCGCGCCCTTGGGAACGAAAATGCGGAATTCGGTAAACAAATCTTTATATCCGTCCGCTGTTTGCTCCATATCGTTGTTGAAAACGTTAAGTCCGAGCTGAGGAGGTTCCTGCCCCTCGAATACTATCTGGGCAAGCGACGTGCAGAATGCAAACGCGTACGTTCCTATATTAATACCCGTGTTACCCGCCTCAAAAGTCATTTCAAGCACGGACATATTCGCCATGAACGCCTGCACGCCTATCGATTGCAGAGTTGCAGGGAAATGAAGCGAAGGTGCGCTTAAACAGTACATAAACGCATAGTCGCCTATCGTGCGGAGGCTGTTGCCGAATTCGATAGAATCAATCGCCGACTGATAGTAGAACGCCCTCTCCCCTATCGTCTCCGCCGCCGTAAGCGCGGGAATGCTGGTCATACTCGTGAACGGATAAGGATTTTCTATAAGCGTCGCAACGTAATTGGGGTCATCGTCGTCAAAAATAAACAGAGATTTTATTTCTGAATTATAGTTACCAGTATACGCTCTGAAAGCGTTTGCGCCGATTTCGCGCACGTTTTTAAGCCAGTCGAATTTATAAGCTACGCCGAGGTCGGAATCGTAACCGAGGTTCATACAGCCGTCGAATGCCGACTCGCCTACCGTGCGGATTGAATCGGGATAATCGAAAATTACGTTTTGCAGTCCGTAAATTTTGTGGAATGCGCCTGCGGCTATATCCGTAATGCGCTCGGTTATATGTACGGTTTTGAGCGAGCGGGGAACCACGAGGTTTTCAAAATGCTCGTCGCCGA
>JAIDRY010000247.1 GCA_029061465.1 Clostridia bacterium | reverse complement strand
TAATAATTATATGCATGAGTGGAATTTTGAAAACTGGGGAATAAAGTATTGGAGCAAAACGCCTGAATTTTTATCTTACGTTAAGGAACATCAATAAAAATATAGCGCACCTTGTTTCGTAATGAAGTCAAGTGCGCTATTTGTTTTTTCACGAAAGGCGGCTCTCCCACCGCCTTTTTAAATTCTTATCAGTCAATTTTAATTACATCTTCATCTTCGGGGATAAAGTCGGGTAACTCAAATCCGTCCGCGTCAACCTTAGGATTTACTTCTTCAGTTCTGACCTCTTCCTGCTTTACGGCTTCAGGGTCGACATACTCGTCTTTCTTATAAAGATAATTGCCGTCGTCCTCATCTTCTGCGAACATATTACTGTTCAACTCGGCAATCTGTGCCATTAATTCGTCGTAATCGGGCAATTCTTCAATAGAATTAAGCTTAAAGCGTTTCAGAAAATTATCAGTTGTTGCGTACATTATCGGTTTACCTACCGCGTCTTTACGTCCGCACGCAACAATCATTTCAAGCTCTAATAACGTATGTATGGCATAATCACAGCTTACCTGCCTTATATCTTCAAGCTCGGGCTTGGTAATCGGCTGCTTATACGCTATAATGGCGGCGCACTCCAAGATTGTTTTTGTAAACTCCTTTTCTTTAATAGGTATCAGAACTTCGGAAATTTGTTGTTTGTATCGGGGGCTTGAAGCAAATTGCAATTTTCCGTTAAAAACAAGTAACTGAATACCGCTTTCATCACTATATTTTTGCTTTAATTCATCAACGCTTTTATTAACTTCTTTTACGGAAATTCCAAGTTTTTCAACTATATATTTAACGGGCACCGCTTCACCCGAAGCAAATACTATCGCCTCAATTATATTCGTCAAATTGTTCATTTGATAAGTCCTCTATATTCCAATCAGGATTAAGTATAATCTTTATTTCGCCGAAAGAACAGGTTTGCTGAACTGTTACGTACTGGTGTTTGAGCATTTCAAGAAGCGCCTGAAACGTTGTAACAACTTCGTGCTTTGAAAATGTCGTAAACAGGTTTTCAAAAAGAATTTCGTTCTCTTCAAGTAGTCGGTCGCGAATATAAGCTACCTTTTCCTCCACTGTATGTACGTCTTTGGGAATTTCTTTTACATTCTCCTTTTCACGCATCATGCTCTCATTTTTGAGCATCATCTTCGCAAAAGCTTCCAAAAGTGCGTTTACGGTAAAATCCTTGTACACAACCCTTACGGTATTCAGCGACGGGTCGGGGTCCTTAAAAATATAGCCTATCGTTTCCAAATCTTTTAATTTCGGTGTTTCACCCTTTATCAATTCATATTCACGCTGTTTTAACTGCTCTATTAACGCTTGCTTTTCGTCCTCGGCACCGCCTACTTCTTCACCTGCAACCTCTACAACAGGTACCATACTTTTTGATTTTATATAGATAATCTGTGCAGCTATCGCAAGATATTCGCTCTCCTTATCAACGTCGCGGCGCGGTTGCGATTTCATAAATTCTATGTAGCTTAAAAACTGTTCCGTTACCTTTGAAACAAAAACGTCCTCGATTTTTATCTGTGCAATATTGATAAGATGCAACAATAAATCCAAGGGGCCTTCAAAGTCGTCCAAAACAGTGTTATAATCTACTACCGATTCAAAATTTTCAATATTAAAAGCCATAATTATACTCTATACAAAAACTATCGGGAAACCGACCAAGTTCCACAACGCCCATATGGGAAATCCTATAATATTCTGTGCAAACCAGTTTAACCAATAACCTAAAATATCAAAATACTGTACGTAAGGCAAATCGGTATATCTTATCAGTACGTCACACAGGAAACTTTCTAATACAAGAATTATAAGGATATAAAATCCGTAAGTTTTCAAAAACCGTTGTACGGGATTAACCTGTCTTGTAAACGCCTCTACTATTCTGAAACCGTCAAGCGGGAATATAGGCAAAAGATTGAACACAAAGACGCTCATTCCGTATAAGTAAATATAATATACGGACAGGTAAAGAACTTGCACGATATAGTCAAGTATAGGATTAGCGGAGAAAAACCCCAAATTTGCAACATAGACGTAATTAAATATTACAAGCGACAACGGATATGCAATGAATGCAAATATATAGTTGGTAACTACTCCCGCTATCGCCGTGCAAAACAATCCTTTTTTGTAATTACGGAAATTAGAAGGATAAACCGGCACCGGTTTCGCCCAACCGAATCCAGTTATGGCACACAAAATAAATCCGGTAGGGTCAAGATGCTTTATAGGATTTAAAGTCATCCTTCCCTGCATTTTTGCCGTACCGTCGCCGCATTTATAGGCTACAAAGGCGTGTGCAAATTCATGCGGAGCGAATATGAAAATTACGGCAATTATACCCGCTATTATCTCGATTAATTGTCCCATTTACGCAACCTGACTGAAAGTACGACGTTTCCCACAATATCACCGCAGCAAACACGACATAATATTGTCTTCGTGCACTTCCACATTTAATTTTATCAAAACGTGTAAAAATAGTCAATCAATTTTATTAATTTTAAAAACCGTCCGCAATCTTTGCAGACGGTTTTTCATTTAATTTATATTGCCCAGTTCCCGGTAATTTGCTTAAAGTAATCGCCAAAACCCGCTCTTTCAACGTTTTCGGCTGCAACAACATTCACCTTATCAACCAACACGCCGTCCTTATATACTTCGATATAACCGACTACCTGGTCTTTAGTAACTGGCGCTTTAACTTTTTCAGCTACTACGTTATAACTAACTTCGGGAGTTTTATCTACCGCAGAAAATACGTAGGCATTTCTTTCAGGACGTACGGGGAATGTATCTGCTTTACCACCGCTGATAAAAAACTCATCATTTAACGTGACATCCTTGTCAAGCACGATTTTATTTTTGAAATTTGCAAAACCGTACTCAAACATATTTACAGTAGAATTAAATCTGTCGTCACTGGAACCCGAACCGAGCACTACTGAAACTAAACGCATATTATTCTTCATTGCAGTAGAAGCAAGGCAGAAGCCCGCTTCATTTGTAAAGCCGGTTTTACCGCCGTCACAGAACTTATATTTTTTAATTAACTTGTTTGTATTTGTTATTGTTGTAATTCTGTCTTCGGGGTGCTTAAAGTCTTCAAGCCAAATTTTACTGTACTTAAAGTAATCTTCATATTTAATAAGATTTGAGAACATTACCGCCACATCTTTTGCGCAGGAGTACTGTGTCGCGCGAGGCAATCCTGTACAGTTTGCAAACAAGGTATCCGTACAACCAAGTTCTTCGGCTTTTTTGTTCATTTGTGCAACGAAAGTTTCTTCATTACCCGCAACCGTTTCTGATAAAGCAACACAGCTATCATTTGCCGAGCAAACTATTATACTCTTTACAAGCTGGTTCACAGCGTATTCGCAACCACTTTCCAAAAACACCTGCGAACCGCCCATACCCGACGCGTTATCACTCACTACTACTTTATCGTCAAGCGACAGTTTTCCGCAATTAATTGCATCAAATACAAGTGTCAGCGTCATAACCTTACACACACTTGCAATCGGCATACGCGCCGTTTCATTCTCTTTGTAAAGGCACTCGCCTGAATTGAAATCCATCAAATATGCCGATTTGCTGTTGTTTACTAATGCCTTTGCATTATTAGTTTCAAGTTTGAAACCGCTTGCCGCCCCGGCAGAAACCATTATGGCGGAAGCAAGCATACATACACATAACTTTTTCATAACGAAAGTATGTGCATTAATTAGGTCGTTATACTATAATAATAACTATTCTGAATAAAACGTTGATTAAAAGCATAAATACAATTCCGTCAATTATTGCTAAAACAGCAGGAATAAAAAACACATATTTCTTATCGATTTGGCGGCATGTTGATGCAAGCAAATAACAAATTAAAACGGAAATTAAAGTAGCGGGAATAAATACTAACACTGTAACCAACACCCCGCTCAAAGTTGTTACACATATGAGAATTACAGTATAAAGCCCAAAAAATAAACCGCGTATATACAAAAATATTAGTGTAATATACTTAAATTTGGTAAAGTAGCATATAAAAAAGAAAAGATAAAAATAAACCGCATCAGCTAAGAAGTGTGTTAAAAATAATTGTGAATTGTTAAAGCTAAAGACGTTAAAAACGTATTCATTGCCAAAGTTTATAAAGTAAACGTTGCCTATTACCGGTTTATATAGTACTATACCACATATAATTGAGCATACAAGCGTAATTATAAATGCCCAAAAATACTTTTTATCACAACTTTTTACGTTAAACGACAAAATCCTCATATATTAGTCTATGAGGATTTTATAATTAATATGAACTTGTCATTTTATCTATGGCTATTCCGTAACCACGCGTAGGGTCGTTAATAAACACGTGGGTTACCGCCCCTATTAATTTGCCGTTCTGGATTATAGGGCTTCCGCTCATCCCCTGCACTATGCCGCCCGTTCTGTCTAACAGCTCTTTATCTTCCACTTTGAGAACAAAATTTCTGTTATCCTTATTTTGCTTATCGACTTTGGCTATAGAAATTTTATACTTTTTCGGCTCTTTGCCGTACACGGTTGAATAAATGTATGCCGTTCCGATACTTACTTCGTCTATCGAAGCCTTCTCAACTTTTATAAGCTTAGAACAGTTAAAATCTTTTGATAAATCACCGAATACTCCGCAACGGCAATTAATCTTTGCTTTACCTATTACCGAGCTTTCAAATGCCCCTTTAAGTTCTCCGGGAGTGCCCCTGACTCCCTTCTTAACGTCATATACTAATCCGTTGTAAACAGTTCCGCCGTTTATTTCAAGCAAAGTATTTTCACTGTCCGTAACCGGATGCCCCAATGAGGCAAATTTGTTGTTTGTCTTGTCAATATACGTTACGGTTCCTATGCCATTAATGCTGTCTTTAACAAGTACGCCTATACGCTTTCCGCTTGAAGCGCGCTCCTTCACGGGGTCTATTGAAACGGTTAAACTTTCTCCGCCTCTGATTAAAGTCAAATCATACTTTTTATACTCTTTTGATATTAAGGTATTAATATCTGCTGTCTTATTTACCTCTTCTCCGTTTATTTTATCTATAACGTCACCCGCTTTAATGCCGGCATCACGCGCGGGACAGCACATACCGTCTTCCGTAATAATTTCACACAGTCCGACAACCTCAACCTTAGTAGTGTTTAAAACAAATCCGGCAGGGAAACCGCCAAGATAAAATCCGTCAGCCGTTTCAGCTGCAGCAGTCATCGGCACGAGCATTACCGAGCATATTATTGCAGCAACAAATAAAATTAACGCTTTAAAAGCTTTCTTTTTGTAAAACATAACAAAAGTATTGTGCGCAGTGAATTTAAAAGTATACAAAAAAAGACGGCTTCCGCCGCCTTAATTATTTTTTAAATTCGTTTATCAGCTCAACTGCGTGCTGTCGTGCCGCATCTGAAACTACGCTGCCTGTAAGCCGCACTAACTCGTCAATTTTTCTTTCTTCGTCAAGCTTTACAATATTTGTAAGCGTTTTACCGTTTCGCTCTTCCTTATAAATCAAAAACTGTGCATCACTTGCCGCACATACCTGCGGTAAATGCGAAACTGCTATAATTTGCGTATTTTCTGAAATTGAAATAAATTTTCTTGCAACGGATTTTGCGGTAAGCCCGCTTATTCCCGCATCAATTTCGTCAAAGATATATGTTGATATGCCGTTAATATCTTTAAGCAGAGTTTTAACAGCAAGCATAAATCTTGACATTTCTCCTCCGCTTATTACCTTATTTAACGGCTTTAACGGTTCTCCCTTATTAGCGGAAAACATAAACGATATCTTATCCGCACCGTTGCTACAATTTAAATCTGCCGTATTTTCATTATATTCATCGAAATTAACCGAAAAAGCTGCGTCTTGTATATTCAAAGTTTTTAATTCTGATACAACCAACTTGCAAAAGCTTTCACAAGCTTTCTTGCGAAGCGCCGTCAGTTTTTTGCAAAGCGAATAAATATCTTTATCGCACTTTTCTATTTCTTTTAAGTACTTTTCAATTACTGAGGCGCTATCTGTAAGAGCTTCCGCTTTTTCCTTTGCTTTGTCTAAAAATGCAAGAATTTCTTTTTCATCTGCACCGTATTTCTTTTTAAGATTTTTTATGAGTGTAATCCGTTCGTCAATTTCCTGCGCTTCTCTCGCATCAAAAGATACGCCGTCTGCTAAATCAGATACAGTTTCGGAAACGTCCTCGATTTCCAATGCAAGACTTTCAATTCTTTCATAAAGTTCCGAATATTCTGAACTCAACGCAGATATACCGCCCAGAATGTGCTTTGCAGACGTTACGCCGTCAAGACACCCCTGTTCATCACTTAATGCTGAGCGCACCACACTTAGCGAAGTTAAAATCTTTT
>JAIDRY010000246.1 GCA_029061465.1 Clostridia bacterium | reverse complement strand
TACAAATAGATGTCAACTAAAATAAAAGCGCAAAGTCTGAAAAAAAACTTTGCATTTCAAATTTTATATCAAGTAATAATTTTGGTTATTCCTTTAGTTGTATCGCCATATCTTACGCGTACGCTTGGCGATACTTCTTTAGGAATATATTCTTATACTTATTCAATTGCATATTACTTTGTAATTTTCGCAATGCTTGGAATTGCAAGGCACGGACAACGGATAATTGCGCAGAGAAAAGACGACGAAACAGCTTTACGCAAAACGTTCTGGAGTTTATTGTCTGTTCATTCGCTTTTTTCAGTAATGGCTATTTTAGCCTACGTGCTGTTTGCGGTTTTTGGCGGAGGGGAATATAAATCCGTCTATTTGATTCAGACGCTTTATGTGGCTTCTGCCCTATTTGATATAACGTGGCTTTTTTACGGCCTTGAAAATTTTAAGTCCGTAGTTATAAGAAACCTTATCATAAAAATCGTAGAATGCATTCTTGTTTTCTGCCTTGTGAAATCGAGTGAAGATTTGTGGATTTACACCTTGGTTTTATCTTCGTCGCTTTTCCTTGGACAGGCAGTTATGCTTCCCCAGGTAATATTTAAAATAAAACCTATTAAGTTCGGTTGGGTAGATGTAAAGGAGCATTTTAAACCTTTATTTGTCTTGTTCATCGCGGTTGTGGCAAGCACTCTTTATACAGTATTTGATAAAACTTTGCTTGGAGCGATGACGAATAAGGAAAACGTCGCTTATTACGAATATTCCAATAAAATAATTACGATTCCCAAAACAATTATTACTGTAATTGGTACGGTTATGTTTCCGCGCGCGTGTGCCTGCATTGCCAAAGGCGATAATGCAAATGCAAAAAGATATATGAACTATTCGTTGCAGTTTACGTCATTCGTAGGTATGGGTTCAATATTTGGGTTGCTTGGGATAGCAAACTTACTTGTGGTATTGTACTACGGTGAAAGTTTTGCAATATGCGGTGACGTTATTATCGCTCTGTCGCCTGCGGTATTTATTATAGGTTTGGGGGATATTATAAGAAATCAATACTTGATTCCCAACCATAAAGATAAAATTCATATAGTGTGCTTAGCCTTAAACGCAGTTATTAATCTTATTCTAACATTTTCTTTAATACCGGTTTTGGGCATTTATGGTGCAGTGATAGGAACACTTTCCGCCGAACTTTGCGGACTTTGTTTTCTGCTTGTAGTTAGCCGAAAATTCTTACCTATCAAAACGGTGCTTTTATCAATATTGCCTTACGCCGTTGGCGGAGCAATAATGTTTGGCGTCATTTACGTAATCAGACTGTATTTTAATTCGTCCTGGTTACATTTAATTTTACAAATGCTTGTAGGCGGCGGGCTTTATTGCGTTTTGGGTGCGGTTTATCTCTTTACTTTGTCGCCGATTAAAAATGAATTTAAGAAATTTATCTATAGCAAACTCAAGCTGATAGGAATCAAGAAAATTGATAATGGAGAAACGGCTATGAAAAAATACGATTATCTTGTCGTCGGGGCGGGGCTGTTCGGTGCGGTGTTTGCACATGAAGCTGTGCAAAAAGGGAAAAAAGTACTTGTTATCGATAAGCGCCCTAATATTGCCGGAAACGTTTATACCGAGGAGATAGAAGGTATTAACGTCCATAAGTACGGTGCGCACATTTTCCATACAAACAATAAAGAAGTTTGGAATTACGTAAACAAGTTTGCCGAGTTTAACCGCTTCACTAACTCGCCCGTGGCAAATTATAAAGGCGAACTTTATTCTCTACCTTTCAATATGTACACGTTTAACAAAATGTGGGGCGTTACTACACCCGAAGAGGCGGAAGCCAAAATAAAGGCACAGAGGGAAGAAGCCGGGATAACGGAACCGAAAAATCTTGAAGAACAGGCAATTTCGCTTGTAGGCAAAGATATCTACGAGAAGTTGGTTAAAGGTTATACTGAAAAGCAATGGGGGCGTTCATGCACGGAATTGCCTGCTTTTATAATAAAACGCTTACCCGTTCGTTTTACTTTCGACAACAATTATTTCAACGCATTGTATCAGGGTATCCCTGTCGGCGGATATACTAAAATGGTTGAAAATATGCTTGACGGCATAGAAGTACGTCTAAATTGTGATTATCTTGCAAATAAAGCAGAGCTTGATAAATTAGCCAAAAAGGTTGTTTACACGGGTGCGATTGACGCATATTTCGATTTTAAGCTTGGCGCTTTGGAATACCGTTCGGTAAGATTCGAAACGGAAGTACTTGACAAGCCTAATTTTCAAGGTAATGCGGCAGTAAATTATACCGACAGAGAAACTTCTTGGACGAGGATAATCGAGCATAAATGGTTTGAATTCGGAAATCAGCCTAAGACGGTAATAAGCCGTGAGTACAGCTCGGAATGGAAGCTCGGCGACGAGCCTTACTATCCCGTAAATGACGAAAAGAACGGCAAGCTTTACGAACAGTACAAGCAGCTTGCGGAAGCTGAAAAGAACGTGATTTTCGGTGGAAGACTCGGCGAGTATAAGTATTACGATATGGACGCAGTAATTGCATCCGCGCTTGACCTTTGCGATAAGGAATTATAAAACGAAAATTTAGAATTTAATAAATAAATTTTTAATAATGTTGACAGGAATTGTCAACATTATTATTTTATAATGGACTTATGAAATATAACTATAACAAGGTACAACCGAATATCGAATACGGAATGTTAAGCAGTCGTAGCCTTAATAATCCCAAACGCAAACCAGATGCGGACGGTCTTGTCACATACTATTACACTTCCGTTGAAGAACCGCTCGGCGGAACGTATTACCGCAATCGGGACTACTATATCATTCCTGTAAAGGTAACGCCCGAAGTTTATGCCCTGCTTGTCAAACGAGATAAAAAAGAGCATAACAATATCCATAAGCACGACAGACGCTTTTTGGACGTGGAAAGATACTATCGCCAGCGCGGTGAAATCGATGAGGATGACAGAGAAATTAACGCTTGGGAACGTGTTGCAGATAAGAAAACACTAAACTTTGAAAACGATATTATAGAGGAATTAGATAAGAACGCATTGCTTTCTATTTTTTCAAAATCGGACAGAATAATCGTCAAGCTATACGAAGCGGGTGTCGGTCAAAAGCAAATTGCAAAGGCAATCGGTAAAACGCAAAGCTATGTATCAAAGCGATTAGAACGACTATTAGATTTAATCGAAAGGGAACGCTTAAACGACGGAAGCCGCGCGAAAAAAGAAATCGAATTCGAGCTTGCGTGGAAAAAGTTTATCTATTCTCATAAGATGCCGAAAGATATAGATGTAATCCTTGAAACATTTAACTACCTTATTGGCGAAAGAATGTTGGAAGAACTACTTATCTACTTTTACTCTTTTGGTGAGTATTACCGCTATGCTTACCGCTTGCTTTATCTCTACGAATATAATCCAGAAGCCGATGTGTTAGGACTAATAAACGACTTACCGCTAATCTTCCGCAAAATATTCTACTATCAGAAGTTGGATGAGCAAGCGGATATTTTTATATGGCTCTACTATTGCCTTATAACGGAAATGGAACGGCGTAAAAAAATAACGCCCGAACCTACCCAAGCCGTTTACGAACAGCTAATAGACGAGCAAGAAAAAACGGCAAAGCGCGTTAAAATGACAAGCGAACAGTTCATGGAAGAACGCTTTATTCCGAAGGTCGCGCCCTTACTCAAAAAGAGAAATGATGACTTTATGAAAGCAAATAATGTTTATGTTTTCGACGATGATGCGGACATTGAAGCCGAGTTTAAAAAATTGTTTGGAGATCCAAAATAAAAAAATTCAAAATATTTTTGCGGTATTGGAATATATCGGGTGTTTTGGAGTGTATATAAGTGAGCGGGTAAATTGTACGCTCAAAAAACTAAATAACAACGATAGGCTCACGGTTATTATGCCGTGAGTTTTTCGTTGCTTGGAGGTGGTAATTATGGACAACGAAAAGACTTTGCGGACGGTCTGTCAGCGTTCGCGAGTGGACTAAAACTTTGAAAGGCTTGACCAAAGTATAGCCCACTATACTTCGCAAGCGAAGTGTGGGCTCTGCGAGGCAAAATTAAATAAGGAGGGAATGAAACATTAGCTATTTAGTATGCCACATGGAGAAATATCACAAAACGGATATTTGTCCTTTGGAAAAGGAAAACGAGAGAGATGAAAACTATGAAGCAAGCAATCCGCAAATAGACAGCGAAAGAACAAAAGACAACTATCATACCTTTGCAAGATATTGTTCTTATACAGAGTTTATCAATAAGCGAATAGCCGAATTAAACTTGCCTACAAAACCACGCAAGGATGCCGTGCTTATGGCATCGTTCGTTATTGGCTCGGACGGAGAATTTTTCAAAGGACTAACACCGGCAGAGCAAGAAAGATTTTTTGAGGATTGTACATGTTACTTTGCGAACAAATACGGCGAAGAAAATATCATATCCGTTGTCGTCCACAACGACGAAACAACACCGCACCTGCACTTAAATCTTATGCCTATTTGCAATGGACGGCTATGCTGTAAAGACCTTTTCAACCGCGCCGAACTTACAAAGTTGCAGACAGATTTTCACGAAGGAGTCGGTAAGCGTTGGGGCTTGGCGCGAGGGCGCGAAGGCAGTCCGAAAAAGCATTTGTCCACAGCGGAATATAAAGCAAAGAAGATTGTATTAAATGCTTGTACCAAAGCGGCAGACATAACGGAAACCGCACAGTCTGAATTACGGCAAATCAACCAAGCCGTAAAAAAAGCCGAAGAACACTTTGACGAAACTATCGGCCAAATACATACCGCCAAAACCGAGCGAGATAAAATCGTTGCAGAACGCGACTCGGAAGTTGACTATTCGCAAGCATTGGAACAAGCTAAGAACGGCGAAATAGCTCATGGCAAAAGTGGACTAAAAGCACAAGTCGTTGCGCTTATGGTAGAGAACAAAAATCTGACCGAAGAAAACACGAGGTTGAAGAAGGACAATAGTTTTCTATTCGAGTCTTATCAAAAGGAAAAGAAAACGCACGCCGACCATGACAAAGCGTTACGAGCAATAACGCTTTTCAGAGCGCAAGAACCCGAAGCGTTTGCAAGAGTATTTTACCGCGCCACTTCTGTGTTGCAACCGTTCTTGCCTATCGGCGAGCAACCGGGGCCGCTCGGTAGAAATAGGCTACGAGAAATTGAAGAAGAAATCCGCAAAGAACAAGAGAAAAGCATTGTTACAGCGAACAAATACAATTATAGTAAAACAGATTAATACAATGTTTGAGTATAAACAACTAAAAGAGAGGGAAAAATCAAAATATGAAAAATGGAACAGACAAA
>JAIDRY010000245.1 GCA_029061465.1 Clostridia bacterium | reverse complement strand
TTCCCTAACTGTATTTGCTTATATTATATATCAGCGTGAATTTAAAAACTTAAATTATCAGCATTGCTGATAAAAGAATTTAGGCACAAAAATCAAGTATACTTTCATTATAATAGTTAGTTTTAAAAAAAACTTGGATTATAGGCAACACCTATAAAAAATTTTTTGCTCAACAAAAAAGGGAGGCAGAGCCTCCCAAATCACGGAAATTATTGCGCGCAGAATAGCGCGATAATTTCGTGAACCTTTTAGAAAATATTTTCTAATTTGAGTTTATAGCCGTCGGGGAGATTTTTTGTAATTTCCTTTAAAACCTCTATTTTGCCGAGTGCTAAATCAAACTGCTTAGTGTATATAAGCCCGCACGCTTCGCTTAGCCAATAATCGACGTACGATATATCGTTGTGCGGAATAAATATGTGAAGCTTGGCTTTTTTGTCCGCCCACATTTTTCTTACCGCATATCCGTCCTCACGGTTTGCCGTTTCGTTTTCAACTTTTACATAAAGTGTGTTGAGCGCGTCGTGAAATTCAACGAACTGTTTTTTTAAGTAAATTTCAACGCCTATGAAAAGCGCAAGGCATAACAAGATTGCGGTAGCCGTATATATAATCGATTTTACCATTTGATTTTTATCTCCGTATTTAATATTTTATATTTCTGACCGCGCTGCTGAAAGTAGACTCTGCCTTCGCCGTTGACGGTCATAACAAGCACATCTTTAAGCTTTGCGTTCTGCTTTGATAAAAATTCATTCAACTCGTCTTGCTCTATCCCGCATATAGCAAGATTTTTTTTGTCTATTTTTCCGCCGTCTATTAAAAGCACGGAAAGGGAAGAAGTCTGCCTGTCGGGATTTTCAAGCGCGGAAAAGCTTCCGTTGGATTCGTACAGTCCGTAATAGACGTCGTCCAAACTGAAATACCCCGCAACGCGCATACTTTCTATTAAGTCGCTTACGTCAAGGTTATTCGTCTTTAACTGATAGTCGTCGATTCCGTCCTTGTTAATGACAATCGACGGCTTTCCGCTAATTGCGTATTTTACAGGCTTGAACCACAAGTTCAGAAGCCACACTATCTGATGCATAACGAAAATTGCGATTATAGCGATAATGCCGTACAAAAGAGGAATAGAGGTGTCCGCCATAGGTATGCAGGCAAGCTCAGCAA
>JAIDRY010000244.1 GCA_029061465.1 Clostridia bacterium | reverse complement strand
ACCGCGCCGAGCACGGACGAATAAGTCTGACGGATACCCGTTACTGAAATGACTTCGCCCTCCGCCTTACTGTCAAGCATAAACGAGGTAAATATATTGTTGGCAGGCTCTAAGCCGTAATCGTAATAAATTGCGTTGTAGTAGGTTGAGGGCATTTTGTTTACGTAGTCCGTATAAGCGTCGGTAACTACGTTGGTTACGCCCATACTGCCCATACCCATAAGCGTTTCAATCAGCGAATCTATGTAAACCTTGTCGCCGAGCTTTTCAACCTTAACGTTGCCGCCCATGCTCATACTCATATCCATAAGCGCGTCGAAGTTGAGCGCGGTGCGCGTAATTTCAACGGGGTTGCCCGAAAGCATATCGTCCTGCATACTGTCGATAAAGCCGTTTACGCCCGCCGATATTGCCAGAACCATTGAAACGCCGACAATACCTATGCTGCCCGCAACCGAAACCATAGCCGTGCGCTTGCGCTTGGATAAAAGGTTTTTCAAGGATAAGGACATAGCCATAAGACGGGACATAGATGTCTTTTTCTTTTTGCCCTTGTTGGTCTTTTTGACTTCCTCCGCTTCCTCTGCTTTAACTTCCGTTACACCGTCGTAGGGTGAGCTGTCGTCGGTAACCTCTCCGTCCAAAAGCCTGATTATGCGCGTTGAGTACTCTTCCGCAAGCTCGGGGTTGTGAGTAACCATAATGACGAGCCTGTCTTTGGAAATCTCCTTCAATAGCTCCATTATTTGAATACTCGTCTTGCTGTCAAGCGCGCCCGTCGGTTCGTCTGCAAGCACTATTTCGGGGTCGTTGATAAGTGCCCTTGCAATTGCAACGCGCTGTGCCTGACCGCCCGAAAGCTGGTTGGGACGAACATTAAGCTTGTCGCTTAAGCCCACCTTTTCAAGCGCTTCCACCGCGCGGCGGCGCCTTTCCTCTTTGTCAACGCCTGAAATGAGGAGTGCAAGCTCAACGTTTTGAAGTATCGTCTGATGGGGAATTAAGTGATAGCTCTGGAATATGAAACCTATGGAATGGTTGCGGTAAGTATCCCAGTCGCCGTCGGTATATTCTTTTGTAGATTTTCCCTCTATCACGAGGTCGCCCGAAGTGTACTTGTCAAGTCCGCCTATAATATTAAGTAGCGTAGTCTTGCCGCAGCCCGACGCGCCGAGAATTGAGACGAACTCGTTTTCTCTGAACTTGATACTTACCCCGTTGAGCGCGTGAACCACGCCGCCCGCAACGGGATATTCCTTTCTGATATCCTTTAATTCCAGCATATTTATAAAACCTTCTAAAAGTTATTTTGCTTTATTTAATCTTGCAACTGACCTGTTCTGTCCGAGGATTTTCATTATCGTGCACAGGTCGGGCGAGTTGGGACTGCCCGTAATTGCTATTCTTAAAATTTCAGCCGCGTCCGAAACGCTGCCCTTATAATTTTCGGGGTGCGCTTTATAATCCGACATTTCCGCGGCAAAGCCGGCACCCGCTGCAACCTCTTTAACCTTTGCAAACCATACGGAGTTATCGTCGTTTTCGTCGTAAACCGCCTTAAAGCCGTCCAGCACGGCGTTCACCGTCTTGCTATCGAAGCGGTAGTTATACTCGGGCGCAAACGTATCATCGAAGAAATAATCGATTAAACGCACTGCCTGTTCGGCACGCTCCAAGTCCTTTCTTCTCTTCTTGCCGCCCGTGCCCATAACGAGGTTCAATATACTTATAATATAGCTTTTATTGCCAAAATGTGCCTTGTCTTTGTCGCTGCCGAATTCGTCAACCCAGCCTTTCAAAAACTCGTAGCACTCCTCTGCGGAAAGCTTTGAAATTTCCGTTTTGGAAACGTCGTTGAGCTTATTC
>JAIDRY010000243.1 GCA_029061465.1 Clostridia bacterium | reverse complement strand
ACTTTTGCCAAAATTCTAATTTTAGAATAATAGCAAACAAATCAAATAATAAATATACTCCTCCAATTAAATATATCCATCTCCACCAATAATTGTTTCGTAAATTTCTAAAAAATGTTATTATTCCTAATAAACATAATGACAATAATGCTGCAATTAAAATCCAATAAAAAACACCTCTTTCAGTCATTATTGTTAACCAAAAATCCGCATAAGATTTTCTATCAATTATTCCCCATATTCTATGCAAGTGAAACAAACCAAAGAATAAGAAAAAATAAGGTTCAAATTTTTTTATTTTTTTCACGCTTAATCTCACTTCTAAATTACTGTTTATCGTGCAGTCAGTATATCATTAAATTTCAAGCAAATCAACCGAGTAAATTCAGGCTACGCTTTTTCATTGTTAAGGTAACCACAAACTTACCTGACAATTCAATAAAACTTCTTTGATTTTTTCTATTATTGCTTTACATTTGTACATTGAAAGCTTCATTATCTTTGCAACTTCCAACAGCTCTTTTTCAGTAGGGTTGCCAGAGCCGTTTACCGTCATTTCGTGTTCAAACTTCTCATTGGTTTGCGTTATATCGTAGAACGGCGACAGTTTATATCCCCTCTTTTCTTCGTCGTAAAGAAATGCAAAGTTTTTACCGTGGTCATTTTTATTGCCGTACAGCACGTTAAAACACATTCTGCCGTACGCTTCGTACATATCGCTTTGGTCATAGCAAATGCTTTGAACAACCTGCAACAAATGGATATAGTCGAGATTAGGTACTTTGTGAGTAGTTTCAAGTACGGACGACAGAGAAATCATATGTACCCTGCCGTTCTTGTTACGGTCAAACCTTTTCGCTCCGAAATACCCCGAATTAATCTTTGAATTAAACAGCCTGCACTCGTTTACGTTAAAGTCGCACGCCTTGGCAAGCACGTTTGCTTCGTACTCTTTTTCGCCGATATTCTGCGGGTCGTAATTACAGGGAAATTTTACTATCCACTCTTCCCCGTCTATTCCGATATGCACCTTCGGTCTTGCTCCGCCGCTTGAACCGCCAAGCTTGTAAACAGCATCTAAATTTTTACTATTATAAGTTTCGTCGTTTGAAATTTGCTTAACTACTTTTGATATATCGTCTAAATCGCTTAAAACGCCCTCGTACGCCTCGGATTGGCTCGGCTCGTATGTCAAGCCGCCCAAACCGTTTTCGCCTATCAAGGACAATTTAGTAAGCGTAGAAAGCCTGTCGGGATTTATTCTTTTCTTTGAAAGCATTTGGCGGGATAAAAGCTCTCCCCAGCCTTCGGGGAGAGAATCCGCAAACACCCCATAAAGTCCGCCGAACGTATTTTTTTTGTTTACAAAAACTTTACTTACAAGCGGCAAAGAAAAGGGTGAAATGCTGAACCCGTTTTGAAGCCAGTTATCATCGTATTGAAAGCCTATGCCCTGTTCAAGCTCGGCAAGATAACCTACCGTATCCCCCTTATATTTGACTACAAGTTTTTTAATATCCTTAATCATACTTTATAGTCCTTTAAGCTTCTTACAACAGCCGTATTAAAGACGTCGTTAAAATCATCAAGGCAGTCGAGAGCCAGCGCAATTTTCAAAAGCGAAATAAACGAGATTTCCCCTATACTTTCAAACCTTCTTATGGACGCATAAGTTACCCCCGACTTTTCCGCCAAGTCCTTTTGGGATAACTGCATTTTTTTACGGCGGCGCTTTTCCCTTTCAACAAGCTGCTCAGTTACGGATTGTACTGTTTGCGCCTCGACAAAGTCGCTGATATTAAATAAATTTTTCATATTGCTATAATATTAGCATTTTTGTCGAATTTTGTCAAGAAATTGCGCATATA
>JAIDRY010000242.1 GCA_029061465.1 Clostridia bacterium | reverse complement strand
TTCAAAGTCTCTTATAAAAATAGCTCGGCTGACTTTTAACGGCCAGGTATGAATTTCAAGATTATTTCCAAGTCTTACTGGACAATCAAAGTTAACATACCAATTTACAACGATAAAGCCAAGATTTAAATGACTTATATCCTTATATCCAAACCCAAGTTCATCCGCAGAAAGACATGCACTTTCCTCCATAAAAGACAAAAGTGCAGAAAGCTTCAAGTTGTCGTAAGCGTCAACATCAGTATACCTTATTTCATAAATTTTTTTGTGTCTATACATTTTTTCACCAAACTATAAATTAAGCAAATTTTAGCAGATTTTATTAAAAATGTCCATTATTTTAAATAAATTATGCGATTATGTGTGACATAGTACTACCCATGTTTGTTAAAACTATTGACTTTATTACTATAATATGGTAAAATATTACAAAATACGGAGGATTATACCGTGAACGAAGAATTGAAAAATAATGAAGAAACCTCAACCGACGAGGAAAATAAAAGCGGGATAAGCTCTGACCTTATCAGAGGGCATATCAATACTATAATTTTGCGTACGCTTTATGAACGAGACAAATACGGCTACGAAATTATTGAGGAAATAGAAAATAAAAGTCACGGACAATATACGTTAAAGCAACCTACTCTCTACTCTGCTTTAAAGCGCCTTGAAAGTCAGGGATACATAAACGCATATTGGAAAACGGACGAAGTTTCCAACGGTGGAAGAAGGAAATATTATACACTAACAGATAGCGGACGTGAAATCACCGAAAAAAATCAGAGTGAATGGGAATACTCCAGAACTGTTATCGATAGTCTAATTTCGGACAGGAACTTCGATTTTACACAACCCCCTCCCTCATCCGTTGATTTTAAAATTTTAAAGACTTCCACTTCACGTGTCCCGACCGTAAAGAATGACGACGAAAAGGAACAACGTGAAGTCAAGTATGACGCCGAGGTTGTTCATGCTCGGGTTGTAAGAGTTGAAGAATACACTGAACCCGAGCCAATTCAGGAAATTATAGCTCAACCAGTTGTAAACGTGCAACCTATAGAGCCCGTCAGAACTATTGTCGAAGAACCAGTTGTAGTGCAGCCTAAACCGATACCGATTGTTGATGCGCAGAATTTTGTACAACCTCAGCCTATCGTTCAGCAACAACCAGTTATTCAACAGCAACCTGTACCCTCTCCCGAACCTACGCCTGAACAGCTTGAGGAAGAACGCAGAAGGCACGAGAACTATCTTAAACTTATATCAGAGCCAGTTGCCGTTGCCGAAGAAGTTAAAACAAATCCTGTTTCAGATAATATAGATACTGAAAAACTTATCTATAATAAAAAACCTGAAACAGAACGCGATTATAAAAATATTATCGACGGCTTATTTGTCAGAACAATAAGTAACCAGCCTAAGCAACGCGAAAAGAAACCTGCAGAGCGTTACGTTGAATATGAAGAAAACGCTATTGATAATTCAGACGGCTTGACGGTTAATTCTTCAGATTTCGTTATATCCGCATCGAGAAGAAAGAAATACAACCGCGGTATAGCATTATTTAAAAGTTCACTTATTGTCGCAGTATTGATGCTTGTTGAATTTGCATTGAGTCTTGCATTCAAAGATGCGCTCGGCATATCAGTAGGATATTCAATAGTGATTCTCGCGCTAGGGGTTGCACAAGTATTAATATTCGGAATACTTACCACTACTGATTTCGGAAAAAGCACAAGGAAACCAGCAAGTCATTCTTATCTGACAACCTCTGTCGTACTTGCAATAATTACAATAATGGTAATATTCGTAGTTGCACTTTTATTGGACGTAAAATTCACAAGCTTCGGTGACGTTGCTGCAAAATTCCTTATTCCGTCTTTCGTAGCTTTGAATATTCCTATTTTCTCAACAGTATTCTACTTATTCAGCAAATAAAAAAACAGCGCGGTATAAAACCGCGCTGTTTTTTTATTTTCTTATTACGGAATACATTTTCATATCTAAAACTTTCCCGTTCTTTACGGCATTACTTCGCAAAGTACCTTCAAATTCAAATCCAGCCTTTTCAAGCACACGGCAAGAAGCCCTGTTATACGCAAACGGCTCGGCATAGATACGTATTATATCGCTATAAGCAAATATGTATTCGCATATGCTCTTTACCGCTAACGTCGTTATTCCTTTGCCCCAGTGCTCCTCTGATATATAATATCCAAGCTCGGCTGTCTGCGAGTGGATATTACCTTGCCTGAACGCTCCGATACTTCCGACAACTTTACCGTTGTATACTATTGCAAAAGCAAACGTATCGTTTTCATTTGCAGAAAGCATTGCTTTGATAAATTCCTCTCCGTCATTTGCCGTGTAGGGAAATGGCAATCCGTCACGCAAATTGTCCTGTACACTTTTATTTGAGAGCGCAAAAGCAAGGTCTTTTGCGTCCGATAATTTCCATTTTCTTATTATACAATTTATCATAAATTACAAATTATCCCCGACTAAACGTCGGGGATTTATAACTATTTTATTTTGCATACTCCTGAGCGCGGAATTCCCTTATTACGTTTACTTTTATCTGTCCGGGATATTCAAGCTCGCTTTCTATTTTCTTTGCAATATCTTTTGCAAGGAACAGTGTCTGCGAGTCGTCAATCTGCTCGGGTTTAACTATAACCCTCACTTCTCTGCCCGCCTGAATTGCATAACACTTGTCCACTCCCTTGAAGCTTGAAGCAATCGATTCAAGCTTTTCAAGCCTCTTGACGTAATTCGTACCGGTTTCGCGCCTTGCACCGGGTCTTGCGCCTGATATAGCGTCAGCGGCAGCTACAAGTACAGCCTCGATTGTTTTGGGCTCCACGTCGCCATGGTGCGCCGCAATTGCGTTAACGACGTTATTACTTTCGCGGTATTTTTTTGCAAGGTCTGCACCAAGCTGAATATGCGTCCCTTCCTGCTCATGGTCAACGGCTTTACCGATATCGTGTAAAAGTCCCGCACGCTTTGCCAAATTTACGTCAGCGCCCAGTTCCTGCGCCATAAGACCGGCAAGCTGGGCAACTTCAATAGAATGTTTATATACGTTCTGACCGTAGCTCGTCCTGTATTTCAATCTGCCGATAAGTTTAATAAGCTCTGGATGAATACCGAATATTCCGACGTCAAACATAGCGGCTTCGCCCGCCTGTTTGATTTCCTGGTCCATCTCTTTTCTGACTTTCTCAACGGTTTCTTCTATCCTTGCGGGATGAATTCTGCCATCGGTGATTAACTTTTCAAGCGAAAGACGTGCAATTTCGCGCCTTACAGGGTCAAATCCTGAAAGTATAACAACTTCCGGAGTATCGTCTATTATGAGTTCTATTCCCGTTGCATTTTCGATAGCACGGATATTTCTGCCCTCACGACCTATTAAGCGTGCCTTCATATCGTCGCTGGGAAGAGGCACAACGGAAACAGTTATTTCAGACGCATGGTCTGCCGCACAGCGCTGTACGGCAAGCGATATAATCTTTTTTGCCGTGTTGTTTGCTTCTTCCTTTGCCTCTGCTTCGAGATTTCTTACCTGAATTGCAACGTCATGACGGGCTTCGTCCAAAATTTCGGCCGAAAGCTGCTTTTTAGCCTCTTCTTTGGTAAGCTGTGCAACCTTTTCAAGTTCCTGAACCATCAGCTCATGCTGATGAGTTATTTTTTCCTGCGCCTTCTTTACTTCGTTTTCTTTGTTTGTAAGGTCTTTTTTCTGCTGTTCCAAAGCACTGTTCTGTTTTAAAAGAGTTTCCTCCTTTTTATCAAGGATTTCTTCCCTTTGAACAAGCCTTTGTTCCTGCTTTTGCAGTTCCTGTTTTTTGTCTCTGCACTCCTTTTCAAACTCGTTTCTTAATTGCAGTTCCTGTTCCTTTGCTTCTAAAATTGCCTCTTTTTTTAAGGATTTACATTCAAGGGCAGCATCGTCAATCATTTTCTTAGTTCTGTCCTGAACTGTACCCAATTTTCTATTAATGCTCTTTTGTTTAAAAATACCTCCGACAATAAAAGCACTAATTGCAGCAATGACGGCTACTCCAAGGCAAACGCCTAAAATTATCTCCGTAGTGCTTGCAAGAAACAGGCTGCTAAATGCCAAAAAGTTCATATAGCCTCCTGATGAAAAAAATTAAAAATATACAACCTTCCTAAGAAGTAGTTATATTCTACAATATATTGTACACCTACTAAGTAAAATTGTCAATTTAATTATGAAAAATTACATGGGCAATATAAAAAAAGCGGTTTATTAAAACCACTTTTTTAATCGTCAAGCCATACCGCCGAAATAGCGTCGGACGGCATACGCCAATCACCTCTCGGCGATAGAGATACCGAGCCGACTTTAACTCCGTCGGGCATACACGAACGCTTAAATTGTTGTGCAAAAAACCTCTTATAAAATACTTTTTGCCATTTATCTATCGTCTTCTTATCAAACTGTCCTTCAAACGCCTTTACCGCAAGATAATTTATCTT
>JAIDRY010000241.1 GCA_029061465.1 Clostridia bacterium | reverse complement strand
CGGGTATAGTTTCAATAAGTTCTTCCAGCTCTTCACCCGTAAGATGAGCATTCATATCCGTATCGATTACACCCGGGGAGACACAGTTCACGCGCACATTGGACGGCGCAAGCTCCTTTGCAAGCGCTTTGGTAAAGGCAATTACAGCGCCCTTGGAAGCCGAATACGCAACCTCGCAGCTTGCTCCCACTTCTCCCCAGATAGACGCAATGTTTACGATAGAACCGCCGCCCGCCGCTATCATTCTGTTTGTTACCTCGCGGCTACACAAAAACGCTGATTTTACATTAACGTCGAAAATCTTGTTCCAGTCCGCAACCGACGTATCCTGGATTACCTTTATTTTGGATATGCCCGCGTTATTTACGAGAACGTCGAGCTTGTCGTAGATAGAGAAAAACTCGCGGAACATATTTTTGACCTGTAATTCGTCAGAAACGTCCGCGCGCAAAAGTATTGGGCAATAACCTAAAATATTGAATTCTTCCTGAGTCGCAAGGGCAGTGCTCTGGTCGTCGCGGTAATTTAAAATAACCTCGTACCCACGCTGTAAAAACGCAAGCGCGATTGCCTTGCCTATTCCCTTTGTTCCGCCGGTTATCAGTGCAGTTTTCATTTCATAAACTCCGTAATCTTTTGCGCTATTTCACGCGGGTTAAGATTATCCGTATCTATAGTGAAGTCAGCAGCGCCAAGGTATATCGGCGTCCGCTCGTTTAAAAGTTTTTCGATTTTCTGTTTTTTTTCACCCGCAAGGAGCGGACGGGTATCGTCGTTTACAGTGCGGTTGTACAAGGTATCGGGCGAGGCTTGTAAAAATATTATTTTACCGCTTCCCTTTAAAAGCTCCCTATTACGCTCACGCAACAGACAGCCGCCGCCGGTGGATATTACAACATTATCCATTTTACAAACGGCTTCTACTACTTTGCTTTCGATACTGCGGAAAACTTCCTCGCCGAAGTTTTTGAAAATATCGTTAATTTCGCCGTGGTTGGTAACGATAATTTCGTCCGTATCAATTACGCTTCTGTTCAAAATACCGCCAAGCTCTTTAGCCACAGCGCTCTTTCCACTACCGGGCATACCGACGAGAACTACATTCATAACTTAAAGCTTTCCCCCGCCAGAATATAGCTGTTTTTGCCGAAGCCGAGTATTACGCCCTTGCATACAACGGACAGCACGGAAGTGTGCCTGAACTCTTCGCGCGCATGCACGTTTGACATATGCACCTCGACGACGGGCGTTTTAACCGCCGCGATTGCGTCGCGTATTGCTATGCTGTAATGGGTATATGCTCCCGCATTTAAGACTATACCGTCAAACCCTTCGTTTGCGGCATTATGGATTTGTTCGCATATTTCACCCTCGATATTGCTCTGGAAAAATTCACATATATCGTCCTTGAAATGAGCGGCAATTTCCGCGTTGATTTCATCGAGAGTTTGGCTGCCGTATACGCCCTTTTCGCGCATACCCGTCATATTGAGATTGACGCCGTTTATAAAAAGAAGTTTCATAATTGCTCCTTTGTAAATTCTTCAAATAGTTTCTTTGCCTCACCGTCGTCCGGAATGAGATTAAAGTATATGCAGTCGGCAAAGTAAGCTTGATAGAAAAGCATTGCCTCCCCGTTGATAATTTTTTTGTTCAAGCTTTCCGCAATTCGCAAAAACTCGCTTTTTTTAGGCACATAGATTAAATCTATTGCAACTTCACACCGTGATATAAGCTCCTCACCGACCGGTGATATTCCCTCCGTCGAGTGCATACCCACGCCGCTTGCGTTGACTATGCCGTAATAGTCGTAAGGCGCTATTTCGTCAAGACACGTAACGCCTTCAAACTCTGCTGCAACGCGCCTTGCATTTTCTGCGTTTTTATCGTAAACGTAAACCTCAGCGCCGCCGTCCAAAAGCTTTTTTGCTACGCTTCTTCCCGCGCCGCCCGCACCGATTACGAGATATTTTTTACCGTCGGTTACAACACCGTTATTTTTGAGCATAAGCATAAAGCCAAGCCCGTCGGTATTGTATCCAGCTAAATCTTTCGTATTTACAGTGTTTACCGCACCGAAAGTTTTTGCATCGCCCGCAAGCCGTTCAAGATGCGGAATAACTGTAAGCTTGTACGGGATAGTAAAGTTAAGCCCGTCGTATTCGCTTAATATGCTTTCTATGCGGCTTTCAAACTCGATTTCGGGTACGGAAATTTTATCATAGCTTATTCTTTTATTTAGCTTGCTCGCAATAAAGTTATGAATTTGCGGACTTACCGATTTTGATACGTCTTTACCAACAACAGCAAGTTTCATACGTTACACCTATAAATTCTTTGCGCACTCCGTTAATAGCTTGGAATATTCGGAAAGCGGCAATTTTATTTCCGTCCACTTGCCGACCGCTTCGGGAACTATCAAGGATATATTTCCGTCAGTATTTTTCTTATCGTGAACGGCTGACTCCGCGGCGGTTGAAATATCGCCGTATGCGGGGATTTGCAGAATAACTTTAATTATTAATTTACGTAAGGCTTCTGCGTAATCCGCTTTGCATATGCCAAGCTTTTCCGCTATATACAAATCGTAATACGTTCCAATAAGTACGCACTCTCCGTGCGACTTGTCACCGTAATAAAGTTCTATTGCGTGTCCTGTTGTGTGACCGAGGTTTAGAGATTTTCTTACGCCAAGCTCGTCGCGCTCGTCCTTTTTTACCACCGCCGCCTTATGCGCTATGCAGTCGTACGTGATACTGTCCAAAAAGTCAAAGTCGAATAAAGCTTTCGCGTTTGACAGTTTGTTATATATACTTTCGTCTAGTGCGCCATACTTTATAATTTCGCCTAAGCCGCAACGCAGTTCCCTTTCGTTCAGGGTTGATAAAAAGCGTGAGTCCGCTATAACCTCCTGCGGCTGAAAAAATGTGCCGATAAGGTTTTTTACACCGTTCATATCGACGGCGGTTTTACCGCCGACCGAGCTGTCTACCTGTGCTAACAGCGTTGTCGGAATTTGCACCAAACGCGTTCCACGCATATACAGCGACGCGGCAAGCCCTGCGATATCGCCCACCACTCCGCCGCCGAATGCCACTACTGTGCAGTTCCTCTTTATATCCGCGCTTAACATGCTTTTGATAATATCAAAAAGCGTTTGTGGATTTTTACTGTCCTCACCCGCGGGAATTACAAAATCCGCACGTTTCCCGAAAGCGGAATTTATAAGCCCGTGATAAAGTGCGTTTACGTTAGTATCGGTTATAATAAACAGTTGTCTGTCTTTAAGCTTTGGCGCGTGCTTTTCAAACGAGCCTTTACCGCACCGTATAACGCTTTTTACGGCGGAAGTATTTTCAATTATTATATCCCGCATAGCTCACCTCAACGAATTGTAACGCTCGGTTACCTCGCGCATATTGTCCCCGCTCAAGCGGGCTGATACGACTTCCGCAACGGCAAATGCAACCGCGCTTTCAACAACTATTTCAGCGGCGCATATTGCCGCAACGTCGCTTCTTTCCCCCGCGGCTTTAACGGGCTGTAAGGTGAGATAATCAACCGTATTAAGCCCCTTCATTAAAGTGGGAATTGGCTTCATAGCCGCGCGGACTATTATATCTTCACCGTTAGACATTCCACCCTCTATGCCGCCGGCATTGTTGGTCTTGCGGCAAAAGCCGTTATTATAATAAATTTCATCGTGCACTGCACTACCGCGCATATCAGCGGCCTTAAAACCCAGCCCGATTTCAACGCCCTTAATTGCCTGAACGCTCATTACGGCGAAAGCTATCTTTGCGTCGAGCTTGTCCGCATAAGTCATACAACTGCCGAATCCGCTTTTAAGTCCGTTTACTCTTACTTCTACTATGCCGCCTGCCGTGTTGCCTTCCGTTTTGAGTTCGTCAATAAGCTTTACCGCTTCATTCTCTTTATTGCTATCGAGCATAAAGAGCGGATTATTCTTTGCCGAAGCAAGGTCATAAAATTTATATTCTTTTTCGTCGGTTACGCCGCAAACGCTTTTAACGTAGCCTGCAATGCTTACGCCGAGTGCGGCAAGATACTGTTTTGCAAGACTGCCTGCAACGACGCGCACCGCCGTTTCTCTTGCGCTGGCACGCTCTAAAATATTGCGCGCGTCGGTCTGGTCATACTTTATAACGCCCGTTAAATCGGCGTGCCCCGGTCTTACCGCGGTGAGAGTGCGAAGACTAGTATCAGCGCTTTCGGGCGACATAACGTTTTGCCAGTTTTCGTAATCAGCGTTTTTTATGGCAAAAGTCAAAGGACTGCCGAGCGTTAAGCCGTTACGCACTCCGCTTATAATTTCAACTTTGTCCTTTTCAATTTTCTGCCGTGCACCTCTGCCGTAACCGCTCTGTCTTAAAGCTAATTCGCGGTTAATTTCGTCCACGCTAATTTTCAGGTTGGACGGCAAGCCTTCGATAATTCCTATAAGTGCCTTACCGTGCGATTCGCCCGCCGAAGTTAATTTCATTTTTTCTCCTTTTGCACACTCATTTTCGCATCTTTAACCGTAAAGGTAACCGTACCGTCCGTATCGGTGCGGTAAAAATTTTCGCCCACGCTCTGCTGCGCGTCCGATATAGCTTGTACCGAAGGAAAACCGTAACCGTTTTTACCGACGGACAGTACTGCTGCCTGCGGAAAGGTAAGCTTGTACATATCGGCATACGCGCTTGAATATGAGCCGTGGTTTGGTACTTTGATAACCGCACAGTGCGATAAATCAACAGTTTTACCGTTTATTTCCACTGCTCCCGACTGCCCTTCGAAAAGCTTTTGAATAGTTTTACTTGGTGCGTTACCAGTTAAAAGAAAACCGTGCCCGCCGTATTCTATCCAGATAATAGCCGAAGCTGCGTTTATATTTTCACGCGTCGGCTCGGTCGCTAAATTTTGATACTCGCCGTCCTCTAGCGTATGAACAGACGGAGATAAAAAACAGAAATTGTAACCAGCATCGTCGTCGAAAATTCCCTCTCCGTATTCACAGATTTCAGGGATTTTACCGAGCTTTGCAGCTTCTTCCGTAAACGACCTGAATTCGGAATTAATAAAAGTTGCGGGACAATACGGAGCGTATATATTTTCGACCTTTTTGTATTTGAGCATTTCGGAAAGTCCGCCGCAGTGCTCGGCCGATACGGACGAACACACGAGATAGTCTATTTTATCTATCCCGCGGGCATTTAGCTCTTTAAATACTTTTAAATTATTTTTGTGCGTGCCGTTGCCGCCGTCAATGAGCATCGTCTTGCCGTCGGGGAGTTCGACAATTGTACAGTCGCCGAAGCCCACGTCAACAAAGCTGACACGCAAAACATTGCTTTGGTTTACGTCTACTTTAACGCAATAAGAGATAAGATATTTTACGGGAACAAATATATTCGTTATAAGTATTGACAGACTTACCGCAACTATTACCGCGGCTACTGCTATGGAAACTATGATGCGTTTTTTCTTTGGATTTGATTTCATTTAAGGTTTGAAAAATTCGCTGTATATAGCGCGGATACACTTTTCGTAGTCTTCGTTTTTAACGCCTACGATTATGTTGAGCTCGCTTGACCCCTGGTCAATCATTTTAATATTTATATCTGCCGAAGCTATCGCCCCGAACAGCCTTGCACTGGTACCGACCGAGGACGACATTCCGTGCCCCACCGTTGCGATAAGCGCGATATTTTCCAACACCCTTACAAGGTCGGGCTTGACCTCTTCTTTAATCCCGCTCAGAACCTTATCGAGCTTTTCTTTGGGAAGAAAGCTACTCTCTATTACGAGTGACATCGTATCTATGCCCGAGGGAATATGCTCGATAGAAATATTCTCCCTCGCAAGCACGCCGAGAACCTTGTATATGAAGCCGATTTCGGCATTCATATGCGACTTTTCTATAAAAATAACGGTTAAATTCTTTTTGCCCGCTATGCCCGTAACTAAGTTCCCGCTGGGAATATAGCGTGAGCTCGGCACTATATACGTGCCCTCGTCCTCGGGGCTGAAAGTATTTTTTATCTGAATGGGAATGTTTGCGCGGCGCACGGGAAAAATGCTTTCGCTGTGCAAAACGTTTGCGCCCATATAGCTTAGCTCGCGCAGTTCCTTATAAGTCATACTTTTGATATGCCTGGGGCTTGCCACTATTCGCGGGTCGCAGGCTAGAAAGCCGGAAACGTCCGTCCAGTTTTCGTAGACGGAAGCGCTGACCGCCCGCGCGACTATCGCACCGGAAACATCCGAACCGCCGCGTGAAAACGTTTTGACTTTTCCGTCAAAGCCTTTGCCGTAAAAGCCCGGAATGACTGCACGGTCCACGCCGTGAAGCGCGGTTGAAATTGCACGGTAAGATTTTTCTTCGTCCAATATGCCGTTTCCGTCAAAGAAAACGATGTCCTCCGCGTCGACAAACCTTGCGCCCAAAACTTTTGCAACTATCTTTGCGCATAGATATTCCCCGCGTGAAGCGGTGAAATCCTCGTTCTTTTCTTCCTCTATTCGTTTTAGCGTTTCATCAAGAATTGAAGATATATCAAAGTCGATATTGAGTTCTTTAATAATGGAATTAAAGCGTGCACAAACGGGCGCGAAGCTTTTTTTACAGTCACCGCGTTCAATAAGCTCCTTATGGCAGTTATAAAGCATATCGGTAACTTTTTCGTCCGCCGAATATCTTTTGCCCGGTGCGGATACCACTATATATTTTCTTTCGGCGTCGCCGTCGATTATTCTTTTAACGTAGTTTATAACGTTTCCGTCCGCCATGGACGTTCCGCCGAACTTACAAACCTTTACTGACATCTTATCCTTTTGCCCCGATATAATTTTGAAGGAATACTGTGCTTTTCCCCCTTTAACAATATACGCCGAAGCCGTATCAAAAGTTTTCAAACCGCTTAAAAATGCCGCCCGAAAGGTATTAACGCATTTGTTTTTTATGCGCTTTATACGCTGTTCGGGCTGGTCGTCAATATATATTTAAATAAAAGCGGTACGCCTGCTAAGCCTTACGTTTTTAAATATTCAAAAGCAAAACTATAACGGCGGCAACAACTACCGCAAGTATTTTTATGCCGATATTCTTTGTAAAAACGTCGCTTAAAAATTTTTTTAACTTTTTCATATTTTACCCTCCGCCGAAAGGTCTGTACAATAATATTCGTTGAGTGCGTTTTTAAGG